>PKCQ01000088.1 GCA_002862265.1 Planctomycetaceae bacterium
AAAAAAAAGGAAAACGGAAATGCCAAGCGCAATAGCACGCGTCAATGGACTAAGCATGAAGAAGAACTCGTCGTCGTGAAGCAATTGAGAGGTCAAGGCGGGATAGGCTGAACGCCTGTATTGACTCCGTATTGTAGCGAAAACTCAAGCGAAATGCGTCCTGGCAGAGCCAGCTCTCAGGGAGGGTCAGAATTTGATTCTAGGCAATTCGTTTGGCAAGGAACGTACGCTCACTCTCCATGTTCAACGAGGAATCCAGGGGGGTAGGTGCTCTAGCGACGGGGTGAATTCCCTCCAATTTGAAACTTCGGTTTACCCTGAGGCAGCATGCGCGGTAGGGATGCGTATCGCGGCCATTCCACATCATTCAGGACTGCGGATTTACCGATTCGAAAACGCGAACTTGAACGGTAAGGGGGGCCTATCACGCGTTACCAAGCTGTAATTCAGGGGATGGCTTCCAGAAGGAGCAGCCCAAGCTCAAGGCAGCTTTGATTGCGTGGGGGAAGGCCCAGGGAACAAAGCGTTGCCCTCAGAGCTCGCTTGCTTTTGGGAAGCCTGGCTGGTGGCTTGAGAGTCTCACGGTAATCAGCAAGCCTCAAACCGAAGCCAACCGGCACAGTAGCTCCGAGAAAGAGGACTTCCCACGGCAGCCCCGAGCCCGCCCCACGGCTCGGCAAGTGCACGCTGTTCGAGAAATCGAAGACATTTGGCGTTCCAGTTCCAACCGCGCATCTCCTCTCACCACCTGCGGCTTTCAAACAACACCAAGAAAGGGTCTGACTCACCGGCGTATCCGAGAAAACAACGATTCGCAGATTCATAATTGTGTACTACCAGCTCAAGCTGCTTGATTTCGTTGCGACACTGGACTTGTCTTGCTGCTTCTAACGCAGCCTGTACAGCAGGCAAAAGTAGGCTGACCCCAATCCCAACGATGGCGATAACAACTAAAAGTCCGACAGGAGTGAATGCGTTGCGACTAGAAGATGTCATAACAAACTCCGGCGACAAGATGAGAAGGGTGAAGAGTCAATTGTCAATCTTGCGATGAACGGAGGCAGCTTCGTCGCTCATATCACCGCACCCGTGATGTATCAGTTTCGAGTCTGACTGCAGAACTTTTGTCGCCCCCGACCTTGCGGGTGGCTTTGCTAAAGCAGGAGTAAAGGGACACTTGTCAAACCTCGTCTGTTAGTACAGGCTATTTGACGGAACTGCATCGAACCCGCTTGAATGACAACTTCATGACATCTCTCCGCGTCACGATCTGGAACGAATTTTTGCACGAGAATTCTAACGAAGGAGTGCGAGCAATCTACCCAGATGGCATACACACTGTCATCGGCCAAGCCCTAAAGGAACATCTTGGCGAGCAAGTCCAGGTAAGGCACGCAACACTTGTAGAGCCAGAGCATGGACTGACCGACAAGGTACTTACGGAAACGGATGTCATGTTCTGGTGGGGACACATGGCCCACGACCAAGTGCGAGACGAGATCGTTGACAAGTTACACCGCCGGGTATTATCAGGCATGGGTCTAGTGGTTTTGCACAGCGGCCACTACGCCAAGATCTTTCGGCGTCTAATGGGCACCGAATGCATGTTGCGATGGCGCGAGGCAGGTGAGAAAGAACGACTCTGGATTACCGCTCCGGGGCATCCGATCTTGACAGGAATTGACGGCGACTACTTCGAACTACCTCAAGCCGAGATGTACGGTGAGCATTTTGACATTCCAGAGCCCGATGAACTCATTCTGATGAGCTGGTTCGCAGGTGGCGAAGTCTTCCGCAGCGGCTGCACTTTTCGGCGAGGCCAAGGCAAGATCTTTTACTTCCGACCAGGCCACGAAACGTATCCTATTTACTTCGACCCGAATATTCGCCGGATCTTAGCAAACGCCGCTTGTTGGGCCAAGAGTTCTGGTGGCAACTATCAACTCGACGCGAGACACATCCCCAACCCCATTGCGTGAGCCTTCCCGACACACCAACACGTCGGTGCAAGCAGCTTCGGCAATTGCCGCCGGCTCTCCCGTTCGCCGTCCGAATCAATTCCGAATGACCACAAAACGTGCCCGACGACTTAGGGCGATACGACTGACCTAAACCAACGCTCAACTAGCCACGGCCTAGCCGACCAGCCTGTCGAGGAATTGCTTGAGCCTGCAGCCCTCTCGCGAAGCATTAAATCACTCAGCCGATTCTACACAGATGGCGACATCGCGACCTCACGGGCTTGCGAGTGTCGCGATGTTTCCTCAGGTGATTCGACCCTAGCCGGCCCGCTAATTGGCCCCTTACCGACATGCGGATCACGGCTCCGTGACATTTAACGAAGCATATTACGTGAAAATTCACTCAGATATTACGTGAAAATTCACTCAGCTCGGCAGACCCACAAAGTCAGCGCGCGAAGACCAAAGGTCAGCGCTGCAATGACGATCATCGCTGGAACTAGATACATGACCGAATAGGTGGAGACCCAGACAACCAAGCCAACCCAGGCGAAAGTCAAGAGCCCTCCCAGCGGCGCGATGAGTCCAACTACGGTAATGCGTTTAAGAGTCGATAACTCGAAATTCCTCGGGAGCAACAAAAGGCCCAACGCCAACGTCGATACCGAGAATAGAAGGCCGATCACCATAACGGTCGACTGCAAGAGGAGCGTCTGCGTTTTTAGTGGGATTAACAAACCGGCAAAAGAGAAAAATACTCCCATCGTCAGTGGGAGTGTAAAGAGATCACTGATCGTCGCACGGGTTGGGAAGGCTACGGGTGCTTCGTGATTCTGAAAGAACGGGGCGAAAATCAGCCAGCCAATTACTCCTGTCACCCCGAGGTAAGGTATCCCGAATATTTCCAGCATTGACAGTCAGTCATACAAGCCCCAAAACACACCCCAGTTGGCATAGCACTGCGATCTCGCTGGCAAGCTTGACCGATAGCTCCACGCCGTCTGGACTCTAATTCAAACTAGTATGGTGGGCAGACAACTCCCCAGCATAGTGTTGTGTTTTCTGGACTCGTTAGTTTCTGAGCCGGAATAAAGATCAGGAGTTCACCAGCAACTTCGAGCGAAACCATCCTAGCTAAGTGTTCGAGAGGTTATCGCCAAGTTCGTCGTGATCTACTTCTCTGGCCAGCTCGGCTTTCTTGGACGAGTTCATGTGCACAATCGCGCCTCCGTATTCTCAATACGTCAGTGGGCTCTCCGTACTCTCATTTATCGGGAGTATCACCCTTCAGAATGCGATTGGCTTCTGCAACTAATTGTTCAAAACGTTCGTCATCGGGTCTGATTTCCAAGCCTCGTTTCGCATAAATCAATGCCGTGTCGGTGCGCCCGTTGTCTAGGAATACCTGCGCCGTTTTTCGCAACAGCCAAGCCTTACCAGGGGTCACTTCGATATCGTACTCCATCAGTCGCAGGCCTTCTTCGATGCGGCCATCGGAAAGGAGCTTTTCTGAGAGTTGCAGAAGGGAGCCACCCCAGGCGGCTTTCTTGCCATTACGCTCGAACCATGCAATCGCGGCCTCAGCTCCGTCTGAGTTTACAATCCTGTACAGCCTTTGGTCCTGGGTAAGCCGAGCCTCGCTTGGCATGCGATACGGCTGTCCCGTGATGACGTGAATCAATTCTGTATTCAATCTCACGATGGCATTCCAAACGTCTGAGCTACCGACGCGATCACCTTGATTGCAGAGTATGACGATAAATGCATCGTCCTCTACTGGTCGACTCTCCATCGCGCGAAAACCGTAAATCGCGCCGCCGTGGTTGACGACTTTGGTCTTTTGTTTCGTCAGCGGGTGGGTGCGTGAATAAATCTGCCAGCCGTAGCCGTAGATACTCCGTGACCTACCTCCTGCTGCCTTGACCTCGGGAACCTCGTTGTTAGGGCGAAACATTAGATCGCGATATTGTTTGCTTAACATCTGGTCGGTATACAAAGCGCGGTCCCACAAGAACATATCCTCGACCGTAGAGTAAATTGCCCCGGCTGCTCCGGGAGTAGAATCCATTTCGATATAGTCTGCGTTCTCAATATCAAATGGCCCAAGAGTGTATCCACTGGCTCTACTGTTGAGCACACTCCGGTTGTGATCGAAACCACTGTCATACATATGCAGAAGATCGAATATTCTCGCGCGCAGGTTTTGCTCATACGTCTTGTTTGTCACCTGTTCAATGATTCGGCCTAGGATGCAATAGCCCGCGTTGCAGTAGCTATACATCGTCCCAGGGTCATGCAGGAGGTCTGCACTGCAATGTTCCTTGATAAACTCGTCTTTGCCATACGAGGAACGGTCAATGACTCGCCTGTAATCAATGGCCGAAGTGAAATCCTTGATGCCGGACTGATGAGAGAGCAAATGATGGACTGAGACCCGATCCCCCGTGTCTGAGCGATAGTAGGGCAGGAAATCTGTGATCTTGCTTTCCAGCTCGATCTGGCCTTCCTAAACCAATTGCATGACAAGCATGCTACAGAACTGTTTGCTGAGCGAGGCTATGCGGAACTTTGTATCAGTCGTATTGGCAATTTTCCATTCGCGATTAGCAAAGCCGAACGCATCCCGATAGATAATTTCTCCTTTGTCGGCGACAAGCACTGCACCTGAGAACAGCCCAGTTTCATGGGTGGCACGACAGAGTTTTTCAATGGCCACAGCTCTATCAGCTTCAACGCGAAAATAACCCTTCGGTAATTTATCCGATGGCCCGAAAATCTGGGCTTCCTGAGACAAAGTCGTTCGACAGACCAATAGGCAAACCAAAGTACGCAATAATATGCTCGCACGCACATCGCTGGGCGATTCATCGAGTCCCGCCCCTTTTCTAGCGTGGCGTGCATCGGCGACATCTGCATCGCGACGCGAATACTAAGAGTTGAGGCAGACATATGATCAATCATTTTGTGGAATGGTCTTACCTAGGTAGTCTCAATTCTGAATTCTATCGCTTTCGTAATTGACATACCGACGGGACTTAGGCACTCAGCGAAATCTCCGTGCAGTACGCGGGTTTGATGAGACAACGCGACAACACGAATTGAACAATGGCAGTATGTCGCAGCATCGTATGATAGTTCGGCGCATAGTGGCATCCTCCTGGCTCTTGATTTTGACGTGTTGTGACAGTGAGTTGACGTCCCAGTTTCTCTATCTGGTCACATTAAAAGTTTGTAACCAGAATCATTGAGACGAAGTTCTTGCGTGTGATCCTGACGACTAGCAATCTCAAGCGCTGGTTTCATCTGTACGATGCATCGAAAAACCAGACGGTGAAACACAAGTCGAATCTAAGATGTAGGGTTGGCAGCAGCGATTGGCTGAAAGCGTCTTCAGGCGTGCTGTCTGTTCGGTTGTGATGCTACGATTTCGTATCTTTGGTTTTTCTTTGCCTAACGACCGTCCTCATCGCGATTCTCGGTCCCAACACCAAGGCGGAGGGAAAATAGGAATCAGCG
>PKCQ01000204.1 GCA_002862265.1 Planctomycetaceae bacterium
CCCAGGGCGCACTTCTCGTGCTCGTGAGGAAAAAGGTAATAATTCCTACGGCCTTGGAACAATTTCAAGACTTTAGCTTGGTTGTAGGGCAAATCGCGTGCCTTTTAATGGGATTCTCTCGGACGAATCCTTAAAAGGGTGATAAAATTCACCGGGCGGGCGGCCAGAGTGGTCGACTTGCCTCAGTAGTCCCCACTTGGTTTCAATGAAGTCCTCCAGCGGTCCGTTTCCATGCGTTTGCAGTTTTCCCCTCAACAACAGCAGATCCAGACGCACAAACTTGCGCCAAAGATGATCCAGTCGATGGAGATTCTGCAGTTACCTGTCATGGCTCTGCAGGAGCGTGTCGAACAAGAAATCAACGACAACCCGATGATTGAACTCGAGGAAGAGGAAGCGTCTAGGGAGACTGCTGAAGAAAAGGTTGATCCTAACAAAACCGAAGACGAACGGGAGCTTGTCGTTCAGGACGATCAGTCCAACACCGAAGACTTTGAGCGTTTAGCGAACATGGACGGCGAAATGCCGAACACCTTCGATGACTTTCGCACCTCAGCCAATCGAACTCAGGAGGCCCAGGATCGTCAGCATGACTTGATGTCCAACGCGATGGAACGGCCTGAGTCACTGAATGACTATCTGTTGCATCAGCTTGCTGAAATGGAGTTGGATACGCAAGTAGAGCAGATTGCCGAGCGAATCATCTCGACGCTTGATGCTCGCAACGGTGGTTACTTCAAATCCAGCCTGCGAGATATGCTAGGGCTAGAAGCGACCGATGAGGATATGGCCAAAGCCCAAGAGGCTTTGCAGATCGTCCAGAGCTTGGAGCCAGCTGGTGTCGCGACTCGTGATCTGAGTGAGTGTTTGCTCAATCAGCTGAAGCCGACCGTTCCGAACTACGATGAGCTTCAAGTTTTGATCAAGGATCACTTGGAGGATCTTGGCGAGAATCGACTGCCTCAGATCGAAAAGAAGACCGGGATTTCCATCGAGCGAATACAGGAAGCCAAGCTAGAGATCCAGCAGCTGAATCCGAAGCCTGGCGTGGCATTTTTGGAAACCTACGTGCAAATGGTGTCGCCCGACGTGGCTCTCGAAGTCGACTCGGACGGTGCCTATCGCGTTCGCTTGGAAGACGATCGAGTGCCCTCGCTTCGGATAAGCGATTACTACCGTAGTCGGCTTGCAGACGCTTCAGCAACTCAGGAAGAGAAAGACTTCATTCGCAAGAAGATTGAATCGGCGAACTGGCTGATCGAAGCCATCGAGCAACGCCGCAGTACGGTCAAGAAAGTGGCTCAAGCAATCGTGGACTACCAAAAGAAGTTCCTCGATCACGGTCCCGAGCATATCGAGCCGTTGAAGATGCAACAGATTGCCGACCAAGTTGGCGTGCACGTAACCACCATCAGTCGTGCTGTTGACGACAAGTGGATCCAAACTCCGCGTGGTATTTTTCCACTGAAGCGTTTCTTCGTTCATGGCAAACGCAGCGAAGATGGCGAGGATGTCGCTTGGGAAACCATTCGAATCAAGCTGACTGAGCTGATTGATAATGAGGACAAAACCAAGCCCTTCAGTGATGATGATCTCGTCAGGGAGCTCGGCAAACACGGCCTCACTGTTGCCAGACGTACGATCACGAAGTATCGCAAGAAGCTCAATATCCCAAGTAGTCGCCAGCGGAAGGATTGGACAAAGGTCAAGAACGGCTAGTCGTCGAACGCGGCTGGTTCCTAAAAACCGCGTAGAGCACGGCCGCAGCATCCCCACGCGCGCTAGGGACTACGCTTGTTCTGCTCGGCCGAGTAGTTCTCTCAAGTTCTCTCGTACTTCCGGCGAGTCTTCTTTGACCAACGCAGCTTGTAAAGCTACCTGATGGGATTGAGCGTCAAGTTGCATCAGTGACCATGCGGCTGACATTCGAAGTAGCTCTTCTTCATCTCTCAATAGCCGCTGTAGAGCAGATATGGCTCCAGGCAGTTTCTGAGCACCGACACTGAGAATGGCATTGCGCAACATGCCTCGCCGACGCGGTCGCCAAAACGGAGTCTTGCGAAATCGCTCGCGAAATTCCTCTTCCGTTAGCTCGAGTAGTTCGACAGGGTTAAAGGATTCCTGCTCCGGTAGGAGTTCTGAGTCGCATTCTTTGGGATGTTTGTTCCAAGGGCAAACTTCTTGGCAAATGTCGCAGCCGAACATCCAGTCATGGAAGTGTGGCTTGACCTCTTTCGCCACTTCATCGCGGTTTTCAATCGTCTGATAGCTGATGCATTTGGTTGCATCTAAAACAAATGGCTCTGGAAATGCGTTGGTAGGGCAACTGTCGAGGCAAGCGGTGCAGGTGCCGCAGAAACTCTTTTCATGCGGTGTATCTGGCGTCAATTCGATGTCAGTGAGAATCGCGGCGAGAAAGAAGTAACTTCCCCAACGACGGTTGATCAGCATCGTGTTTTTGGCGACCCAACCAAGGCCAGCAATTTCGGCAAACTCACGCTCGAGGAGTGGGGCAGTGTCAACTATTCCGCGCACTTTGGCTCGTGGCTCACGTTCCAGCAGCCAGGTTTTCAGACGCTTCAAACGGGCGTGAATAATATCGTGGTAGTCGTTTTGTCCCCGAGCGTAACGAGCAATCTTGCTCGCCTGCTCTTTTGCTCCAGACGAATCGTAGGGTAAGGCGAGCATGAGCAGCGAGCGGCAACCGTCCACAATCGAATTCGGGTGCTGGTAGGCTTCGCGACGTGTTTCGAGGTAAGACATCTCTCCGTGAAAGCCTGAGTCGAGCCAACGGTTCAATGCGGAGAGCCGACCGGGACTTGCGGCTGCAGCCACGCCTGAAAGCACAAAGCCGAGCTCCGCGGCTCGTTGTTTTAGGTCTTCTTTCATATCAGGCATGAAAAAAACTACGGTGCAGTGGCCGGATTCTATTCAGTCATTGACTGATTAACTGGTTGCGGAAGTGCTCGTTCGAAATCCTCGCAATCGTCATAATCGTAAGTATCGTCAAGGTCGGCAAGCTTAGTTCCATTGGTGGGGTTAGTTTGCTTGACCCTAATATTTCCCTAATTAGCGTGGAGAAGAGATAGGGACTGTTTGACGCCAAACCACACACGCGACGAGCAGCGACAACTTGAAGATCACGCACAGGTAATAGTGAAATGAAATCTCTGAAATGGATGTTAGCTGCACTCGTCTTGAGTTTCACAGCAGCCGCAGCCCAAGCCCAAGACTGCGTCGGTAGACTCGGACTTGCCTATTTGTACGGGTATGGTGGCTACAACGCGGGTGTAAGCAACTACAACCATAACGTGCCCTACTTCGCACTACATCCACCCGTGTACTACGGCCAAAAGTACACACGTCCCTACGGCGTCAGCCCTTTTGCGGCTTGGCCACAATTGCAAGGCAACCCAGGCTATTCGCCTGTGGCAAAATCGGATGAAGCTCCTGCGGCTGTCATCATGAATCCTTATGTCAACGATTTTCGTGGTGGCCGCGAGGTTTCCAGAGTCGTAAAGGTCACGACGCCTGAGCCCCAAGTAATCCTGAATCCGTATGCTAAAGTCGAGCAACGCTACACGGCGAGGAAGGCCACGAAATAGTCGTCGAGCCTCGGCTACATGAAAGCCGTCTGCTGGCTCGCACATACTGAAAAGGCTCGATTCTCCATTGGGATCGAGCCTCTACGTATTAGTGGACTAGGAGTCTTTCGTATTCGACAACTCAATCTCGCCAACGGTTGAAAGGAAAGTGCCACTGTCCAGAGTTGTTTTCACCTGCTGACCCGGCTGCAATTCTTTCGCATCAGAAATGGGACGATGACTCCCTGGCTGTTGAGTCAAGCTATAGCCACGACCGAGGACGTTCAGGGGTGAAAGAGCCTCGACAGCACGAGCCTTGGCGGACATCGTCTCTTTCTTGGATTCAATTAGACGCCAAATTGCGTTGTGGCATGCGTTTTCAAGCTCGTCCACTTTCTGGCTGCGGGCTTTGTGAATTTCATGAGGTCGGGCCAGGATTCCGCGTTGAGTCCAGCCGTTGAGCTGCTCACGCATGTGTTTGATTCTTGCGCCGACAATATGCCTCACTCTTTTCTCTAGTTGTTCGAGCTTGGTTTGCAAGTCCTGGCGGTTCGGCAAAGCCAGTGCAGCTGCGTGCGTTGGCGTTAGTGCTCGGGAGTCTGCGACAAGGTCGCTCAATGTCACATCGATCTCGTGTCCAACGGCGGAAATGATCGGGATACGCGATTTGCTGATCGTGCGTACGACCTTCTCTTCATTGAAGCACCACAAGTCTTCCATGCTGCCGCCACCGCGACCGACGATGATTAGGTCGAGCTCCGGTTTGATTTGATGTGCGAGGCGAATGCCTCGCGCGATCTCGCTCGCCGCATGTTCACCTTGTACGCGCGCTGGAATCAAGAGGAGTGAATAATCGGTCCACTGGCTGCGGCTTGCTTCGAGAAAATCATGAATCGCCGCGCCCGATGGACTCGTTACGAAACCAATCCGGCGCGGGAATCGCGGCAACGTCTTCTTTCGCTCATCGTCAAAGAGCCCCTCTGACTGCAGCTTTTGATGCAGCTGTCGAAATGCAACTTGTAGTGGTCCTTCGCCTTTTGGTTCAAGACGTTCGACGATCAACTGATAACTACCACGCGGTGCGTATACTTCTACGATTCCAGAGCAGACAACTGACATCCCATCTTTGAGTTGGAATCGCATGCGTTCCGCTGTTGAACGCCAAATGACGGTGCGAATCTGACTGTTCCCGTCCTTCAGTGTGAAATAAAGATGTCCACTCGACGGTCGGCTAAGGCCCGAAACTTCCCCTTCTACCCAAACACGCGGCAAGGTCTCCACAAGGTTCTTAACAACCCAGTTTAGCTGCGTGATGCTGAGCGGAACTTCCTGGCTTTGCCCAGGAGTTGATCCATCTGTTTGTTCGGCAGGTTCTTGGAAGGACATGGGGTGAGAAACGGTTTAGGATAGTGGCGCAGCTTAACAGCAATTTGTTTTAATGCCCGGCCGAAGACGTCGACTTGCTCTGGATATTAGGTGAGCTGTACCGCAATGAGGCGCCGGGCTGGTCGCAAGTAGGCTGTGTGTATTCCACCAGGCCGCATCAATGCCATCACAGGAACTGAAGAACCGGAGCCCACCGCCAAAGCCGCTAAGCGGAGCCGGCAGCTAATGCGGCTTGGGATTCTACCAGCTGCGTTATTCTACCTAACCAGCAATCTTCAGTATCGTGTTGTCTTGGGGTGCAAAGGGTTGCTCTGTTTTTGTCTTCGGTTCTGCCCCGGAAATCGCCAGAACACGTGCCTGAGGTGACTGTCGGCAGAGTGGTCTGGCACAGCTGACGTTCAGCTTGCGTTCCGCCCACTGTTCGGCCTGCTCTGTCAGGGTATTTAGTTCTGACTCGATCCAGACACGATAGTGTTCAATGCCTTCGCGATCCAAATCTGCTG
>PKCQ01000396.1 GCA_002862265.1 Planctomycetaceae bacterium
AAGACTTTGAAGTTAGGCGTAGCTGAAATCACAAAGGTGCCGCTGTAACGGCTGACGATAATTATCCTGTCGCCTGCTAGAACCGGAGAGGCGTAGACGGGTCGTCCGTCGCTTCGTAGTCCGGGAACACGTTCTTTGTAAACTTCCTGGCCATCGCTGGCACGCGTGCAGTGTGCGATACCTCGATCGTCGATCCAATAAAAGTGACCATCTTGCAGCAAGGGAGTTGCAACGTACGAAGTGCTGCGCGAATACCACTTCTGCTTGCTGGTCATATCATCTTTGCCGCCAATCGGAAAAGCGTGACTGCCATTCGATTGATAACCGCCGAAGATGTAGACCGTATCATCCTTCACGATAGGGCTGGGGGAAACGTTGCCGGTCAGCCGGGTTTCGGCATACCACTTCAGCTTTCCGGTGTCCAAGTGCAAGCCCCAGAGTTCGCCTGGTACCGCAACAATGACTTCGTTCTCTTGTTCCACGATTGTTGGAGTGTTATAAGACAACTCAAGATAACCGCCCTCCGCCTTCCAAATCTCGTCGCCCGTTTTCTTATTCAATGCTCGTATGCTAACGCTTTCTTCGGCCGAATTCACGATCAATTATCGTCATGTAGTCGAAGACTAGCCGCAGAGCCCCAGCGACGATTACTCGACTCGGTACCGACGCCGACTTTCCATTGTTCCTGGCCGTTCATGTCAAAAGCATACACGCCACTTTTACCGTAGAATACATAGACAAATTTGCCGTCCGTCACGGGAGAATTACTGGCGTAGCCGTGCTCGGTTAGGTAACCACGGTAGCTGTCTTCGCTCGCCTTGGATGCAACTTTCTTCTCCCAAACCACTTCGCCAGAGTTTCGGTCGATGCAAAGGAGATGGCGGACCAGATCATTCAAGCTACCGCCGTCACGACCGATACCCGAATAGCAGGTGACGAAGATCTTGCCACCCCAGACCACAGGACTAGAGGAACCGGCTCCCGGTAACGGACATTTCCACTTGAGGTTTTCCGTCTCGCCCCAAGTCAATGGTATCTGCGAATCAGGGCTCTTTGCATCGGCACTGCCGCCCCGAAAGCTGGGCCAATTCTCAGCAGCATGGGCGGTAATCGTGGCTGTCGCCAACACAAAGAAAACAAAACGCGAAAACAACATGAGTGGGGACTTCTAGGAGATCGGGAAAAAATCGGCAACGGACACGACGAATATGGATTCCGACAACGAATGCCCCAAAGGACTCATGCATTCGCATTTTTCAAAATGATTGCGGGCCATACGAGCACGCGGCGAAAGCCAGTGATTCCTCCTGCCGCGCAGAACTTGGCCCCAGAGCAGCCGGAGCCTGCACCTGGGCGTTAAACGATTTTCCCATCCGCAGACCTTAACAAGCGTTGTGCTGTTATGGTTTAGATCTGTGAACGGATTGACGCCACACAGAATTGCGGCTCACTTGGCTTTACCGTTCTGGTGCGGTTTGCGAGCTGGCTTTTTCTTTGGTGGGCGACCAATCTGCGTGTCTTTTGGAACCTGAAATTCTTCGCGCAGACTGGCGAGCTCTTTTTCCAGCATAGACTGCACATCCTTGTAGTCTGGATGCCCCCAAACGCTGGTTAGCTCGTTTGGGTCCTTCTCCAAATCAAACAACTCCCAGTCATTTCGCCTCTCACCGCCCAGTGCATAGAGATGCAGCAGCTTGTACTGACCATTCGTTACACCGTAGTGCCGAGCGACATTGTGAGCCCCCGGATTCTCATAGTAGTGGTAGTAGAAACTCTTGCGCCAGTCGCCCGGCGTGGTGCCATCGAACAAGTCGACGATACTGCGGCCTTGCATATCACTCGGAACTCGAAATCCAGCAATGTCCAGAAACGTCTCGGCAAAATCGAGATTTGAAACGATCGCATCTTGCGTGCTGCCTGGCTTGATCCTGCCTGGCCAACGTACTAGCAAAGGTGTCTTCAATGACTCTTCGTACATCCAGCGTTTGTCGAACCAACCGTGCTCGCCAAGATACCAACCTTGATCGGAGGAGTAGATCACGACCGTGTTGTCCGCCAAGCCAGCTTCGTCCAAATAGTCGAGTACTCGACCAATGCCATCATCAACACTCTTCACACACCGCAAGTAGTCTTTGACATAGCGCTGATATTTCCACTTGATGATTTCTTTTTCGCTCATGTTCGGCTTAGCCTTGCGGAATGCTTCGTTTTTCGCGCCGTAAGCCTCATTCCACTTCGCTTTCTGCTCTTCGTTCATCGTGCCATAGCCAGAGAGCTTCAAGTCGCGATCGTTGAGATGTCGACTGACAGTCATGGTCTGTTGCGATGCCGCCGAGGTCCGACCTGAGTAGTCATCGAAGAGAGTTTCTGGCTCAGCAACTTCTACATCGTCCAACCAGTTGAGATACTTGGGGCCAGGCATCCAATTCCGGTGCGGAGCCTTGTGTTGATACATCAGCATGAATGGCTTAGAGTCATCGCGAGCATCCTTGAGCCAATCCAAAGCCAGATCTGTGATAATGTCAGTGGTATAGCCTGTGTGCTTGGTCTTTTCGCCATTCTTGAGCATGGGCGGATTGTAGTAGGGGCCCTGTCCTATCAAAACTTCCGAATAATCATAGCCCTGCGGCGCCATATGCTCGCCCAAATGCCATTTGCCCACCACAGCAGTTTGATACCCTGCGTGCTGCAAGAGTTTTGGAAACGTTTGTTGCGTTCCATCAAACTTGTTGCCATTACGAATGAAGCCATTCAAATGACTGTACTTTCCAGTCTGAATGACAGCTCGACTTGGTCCACAAATCCCGTTCGTCACATAACAACGATCGAAACGCATGCCCTCTTTGGCGATACGATCCATATTGGGCGTGATGATACGGCTGTCGTCATAAGCGCTCAGAGCCTGCTGACAGTGATCATCAGTGAAGATGAAGAGGATGTTAGGACGGTCCGCTGCTTTGGCTTCGCCGCCAAGCACAACTGATAACATCAAACAAGCTAGAATGGATCTACGCATAAGAGTTCGCCTCGGTGGGTTGGTGGGTCGGGGGGTAGATTATCGCACGAATTGCCCGACGATTCCAACGAGTTCTCCATGCAAGAATACAAGCACGACGCGTCAGCAGTGGTCGCTTGAAGAATCGCGACATATTGTTGAAGGCGACGGCAGACTCACTGGCTCGCGGCACGCGTCCGAGTTAGCCATCAGCTTCTACAGAATCCGCTTGGGCGGCAAGAAGATATTGGCACTCAAGATCCCCCCAACGACGCCTGCTGCGACAATCAGCATACTCGAAGCGGCATCAACCCCGGCCAGCGTCTCATGATTGATGAATGCTGTGAGCGAACGATAGCCCAGCGATCCGGGAACGAGCACCAAAATGCCTGGCGTCAGCGGTACCATGGCAGGCCGATTTCGCAGCCGAGCGTACAAATTGCTGCCAATGCCAACCGCGAGAGCTCCAGCAAAGGCACCAGTCTCCATCCCCCAATACTTGCCCGCAAACAAGCTCGCCGTGAAGCCACATATCGTAACGAGCTCGATGATCAGCCACTGTCGCCAACTCGCTCGAAAAACAATTGCAAACAACAGAGGAGCAACAGCGATCGCCGGCCAGATCGACCACTCTGGTAAACTCCAAGGATTGCCCACTGGAATGTCGCGCCATGCGCCGGCCACACGCCACCCCAGCCCCACTCCGATACTCATCGTCAGCAAGGAAACGATGGCACCTGCGATACGAGCAACTCCCGCCGACAGGTGCCCAACAGCCAATTCCGTTAATGCAACTGTCAGAGTCAAGCCTGGCAGTAGGACAATCAAGGCAGCCAGCGCCACGACTCGATCATCGATCGGCATGCCAAGGCAGCTTAGCCCAAGCGCTCCCATTGAAGCACACAAGCCGGCAACGGGCTCGAGCAGTCCGCGACCAGTAGGTAACTTTTTTTCCGCCCACTCCAGCAGTGCAATCAGCAGCCCTACTAGACCGGCCGCGATTACTTCGTAACCACTTCCGCGAAAGAATATCGCGACCAAGCCACAGCAAAGCGCACTTGCGACTGCTGTTAGCCAGGCAGGAAAAGGCGGTGGACTTTCACCAATCTCCTCCATCAAATCGCTAGCCTGTGAAACTGTCAGTTCTTCTGCTTCCAGCCGCTCGAGCACTTCGTCGAAGCGAATCAACTTGTCGACGTTCACTGGCCCACAATTCACTCGACGCACATACGTCGCTTCGCCCGACTCGTCGGTGATGGAGCAAATCAGAGCAGTAGGAGTGTACAGGAATGCTCCCTGTACCCCAAGTGATTCCGACAGCTGCGCCAAAACTGTCTCTAATCGATGCGACGGAGTTCCGTGCATCTGCAGCAACACGCCCACTTGGATCAAGAAGGCGTGAATTTGGTTCTGAGGAACACGCTCGTAGGTCTCGGCTGGATTCATCATGATTAGTACGCATCCCTCGCTGCTGCGGAAAACCTGCGCTTCGAGATGGCGGACAACAAGTTACAATTCGCGGAGGCATGATTTGAAACCCAAACAAGAAAACTGCAATGGCAAACGCCAACTCCACTTCAGACCAACGCAAGCTCCAAGTAAACCTTGCAGAGCGCAGCTACAAGATTCATATTGGCCAGAATCGCGTGAAGCACATTGGCAATCTTCTAAACGAAGTCATGGGTCGAACACGTCACGCCGTCGTGATGTTCGACGAGAATGTCGAAGGGTTCTCCAACCAGATACTCGAGCAAATTGTCCGAGCCGACTGGCGTGCCTCACCTATCCGCATTGCGAGCGGAGAACAAAGTAAGTCAGTGGCCGAGGCGGGGAGAATTTGGGGGGAAATGCTAGCCGCACATACCGATCGCGGCTCAGCAGTGATCGCAGTCGGTGGCGGCGTCGTCGGTGACTTAGCTGGATTCATGGCAGCCACCTTCGCTCGCGGTATTCCTCTAGTCCAAGTCCCCACGACCTTGCTTAGCCAAGTGGACTCTAGCGTCGGGGGTAAAACAGGCATCAATTTACCAGGAGCGAAAAATATCGTCGGGGCGTTCTGGCAACCCACTCTGGTTGTCATCGACTCAGGCACTTTGGCAACATTGCCACAGCGTGAGTACGTTTCCGGCTTGGCCGAGGTCGTCAAATATGGAATGATCCTGCTGCCAGAACTGTTTGAGTTCCTGGAGCAAAACGTTGAATCGGTACTCGCCAAAGATCCCACCACCGTCTCGCACATCATCGAGCAATCCTGCCGTGCCAAGGCGATGGTAGTCGAAGAGGACGAGCGAGAAACCAGTGGACGAAGGGCAACGCTCAATTACGGGCATACTTTCGGGCACGCTCTCGAAAGTATCACCGGCTACGGTAAATTGTTACACGGAGAAGGCGTGGCCATTGGCATGCACATGGCCGCAACGATGGCCGCTCACATGGGCCGCATCGATGCAGAACTTGTTG
>PKCQ01000114.1 GCA_002862265.1 Planctomycetaceae bacterium
GGCGCATTGCTCTTCTTTGCTGGCGTCAGTTTCGGAGGCGAAGGTTTGGCGACCAGCATGGTTACTTGGGTCCTCGCTTTTTCCGCTGGTGTTTTTCTTTGCGTAGCGCTTTCGGATCGTTTGCCAGAAATGGAATTCCACACTCACAGCCGTATTCCACTCAGCCTTGCGTTGATTGCTGGAGTGTTGTCCGCCTATGCGATCGGCCTACTGGAAGATTCCGCTGCGCACGCTCCAGAGTCTGAGGAGACATCAGACCAAAATGATCTTAATCACTAGCTGGCGGACGACCGAATAGACCGCTGGCCGTTCACGTTACCGGAGCAGATTTACGGAACGAGCACTGGTCAGCACTTATCGAGTACCCGACTCCAAAATCTTGGCACAGTTCAGCAGAGCGCGGCCGTTGTGATAGGCGCCTTGCCACATGCTGGTTCGGACTTTCTTTCGCCCTACTGAGCCGTCTTCTTCCAATGTATCCCACCAGCCGCCTTCTGGCGCAATGTGGTGATCCAGCGTGAACTCCAAGCAGCGATCAAAGATCTTGCGATACTTGTCTTCGCCCGTTATCTGATGCATGGTGAGCATGGCGACCAAAGCTTCGGTTTGAACCCACCAGATTTTGCGCCGGTCGTCGCTGGCCTTCCCAGGCTCGCCTGAGCTATAGAAGCCGCCATTCTCTGTGTCGTAACCATGTTTGATTGCAAAATCGCAGATCCGACGAGCCCACCGATCGATGGACTCAATGCCTTCGAGTTCCTTCTGACCGAGTGACTCACAGGCATCCAGGACCAGCCAAGCACACTCGACGTCATGCCCATAGCTGGCTCGTACATTTCGAGGCGTTGGAATCATCTCCCAGGAACGTGTCC
Organism: Planctomycetaceae bacterium; assembly: GCA_002862265.1. Lineage (GTDB taxonomy): Bacteria > Planctomycetota > Planctomycetia > Pirellulales > Pirellulaceae > Aureliella. Next base: position 873 of record PKCQ01000114.1, read on the forward strand.
AGCCATCGATGTTGCACGGGTATTCCGAATGCTTCACTCGACGAACGTTGATTTGCACCAGTTCGCGTAACCGATCGGCAAGCAACTCGTTCTTGGTCTCGCGATACAATCGCGCGAAAGCTTCCAGGATATGGAGGTGAGAATTATAAGTTTTGGTATTGATGGCACCAACATAGCCCGATTCCTCAGGATCGGTAATCAATCTCCAATCTTCGTAGAAGAACTCTTGGTACCCACCATGCTCACGGTCGTATGCGTGTTTCTCAAGCGTCCGAAAAAGTTGCTGAGCTTTCCCCAATGCCTCTGCCTGTCCCGTGGCTCGGTAGTAGTCCACCAAGCCGTAGATGACAAAGGCATTGGGATAAACGTGTTTGCGAGTGTCGATTGCGTCGCCTGCCGCAGAGACTTTCGCAAAATAGCCGCCATTCTTTGCGTCGAAGAAATTCTCGGTAAGAAACTCATAGCCTGAATGAGCCGCAGCTAATGACTCTTCCCGTCGAATGTCCTTTACGGCTAGCGTACTAAAGAACCAGAGCTGTCGTGCCTGCAGCGTCAGAAACTTGTCGCTGGGAGCGAAATTCCCTTTAGCATCAAGTATTTCGAAGTAGCCACCATGCTTTGGGTCTACCGACGGCAGGTAGAAGTCGACGAGCGAACTCTCCAGTACCTGAAGGCAGCGTTTGGCGTCGTTGGACTGAGCTAAACAGAGTACGAAGTTGGACTGAATGAAGACAAACATCAACGTGGTGACTACAAAGCGTCTCATTTGATCTTACTTTCAAATTACTGCTGAAGTGAGCCTTGGCACGACATACGGCCCTTCGGGAAATACAGCAATTCTAGCTTGCGGGTTCGATTGACAAAGATCCGCCAAGGTTCGATTGAGATCATGGGTGCAATGAACGCCGGTGAGAGCTTGCTCTTCGCTAGACAGTCCACTAGCGTAGAGATGAACACGACCAATTGCCTGAGCCTTGAGTTGCATCTGGGTTTGCCACTCGTCGATATCGGCATGCGGTTTTTGCAGGATTTCTTGCAGGAATGCTTCTGGGCCCTGCGAGACAAGTCGCCTTTGGGCCTCAACGTATTCAGGTGACCCCATTCCCTCTGAGCACTCGGATGCGATAATAAGATCTCCATCCGGTCTGAGAATCTCCATCGCGCCAACCATGCCTTTGACGGTTTGATAGTAAGTCTTGTCGAGCGGATAACCTGCAGCTGTACTGACAACGATATCGAATGGTTTGTCGACCGGAAGCTCACAGTAAGTCGTCGTAAACTCTACGGCCTCTTGGTGACTGGAGATGATTTCACCAAAAGTTATCCGCGCTACGCTTCGGTGCTCGTCCAAAACAGTATTCAACCCGAGTGTGTGCTTAAAACGCGAACCGGAACCTCCATTATTCTGAGTCCAGGCATCCAGCATTCGAATGATCTGAAGCTGCTCTTCATGCAATGGGTTCCGCAGTAGATTGCAATTACGCGTCGCAGGATCAGCCATGAATCGTGCGCTATGAAAGGTTGTAATCGTTTCTGCGTGAGCCAGTCCCGGTGCAACGACTTTGCGCCCACCCGAATACCCTGCCATGAAGTGAGGCTCGACCAATCCAGTTGCAATTCGCAGGTCCGCCTCGACAAAACGACGATCCAGGCTGACAACCGTCTCTCGAGTTGCGGTCTTGCCAAGCCAAACATGCTCGGCATCGCAGCGGGCATCATGGTTGTAGATTGTGATGTTGTCCAACACCCACTCGTCTCCGATCAACTCCGCAAGCTCTTCGCCTTCGTTCGGCCGATGCAAGCCTGTTGCAACAACAATGGAAATTCTATCCCGCGGAATGCCTCCAGACTCGAGCTGTTGGACCAAGGGCCGCAGAAGCAATGAATGCGGCACCGGTCTAGTGATGTCGCAGATCGCAATGCAAGCACTGCTGCAGCCTTTTGCGCATTCGGCGAGCGGCGGGGTGCCATTGCAGTTCTGGAATGAGTCAGTCAAGGACGCTATCGGATCTTCAAGCAGCGGCATCTGTGGCTTGCGCAGAATGGTTGCATCGCAGCCCTTGGGCAGGTTCAGACTGTAGCCGTTCTTCCCGTAGTGGAGTTCAATGCCCATGAATGATGACTGTGCTACTGGCCAATCGGGCTGCCAGGCGGCAATTCGGCAGCAGGATTGTATTTGCGGGATGGATAGGATCGCTCAAGAAAGCTATTAATTTCTGCTACGAGAGCAAGCCAGAGAGCAACATCGTGCTTCTGACCACCTTGATTTACCTTTCTCGATAAGGTGTTCTGCAATTCATGCAGCTCCAGACGAGCAAGGTGTCGAGCGTCCGCTGTAGCTTGATTCGACTGACTAAGTTCCATAAGCTTGTCAACAAATACTCTCCAGACAATGCGACGAGCCTCCCCCTTCTGAGGAGTGATCGATTCTGCTGGCCCTGGAGTCGAGTGCTTGACAATCCGCTTAATGACCTCGCTCAATCCAAGCTGCTCGAATTCGGTACCACTTCGGGCCAATCGCGATGCACGTTGAGGTTGCAAAAGATTGCCAAGAGTCAGCTCGGCGGCGGCTTGCATGGCCGAACCAGGATCAAAAATCGGGCCAGTCCGCGAACTGAAACGCTCGTTATCACTGATAGAAGAACCTGTCCGAGGTGGAATAGAATTGAGAATCGAGTTGGGAATCGCCAGTGCCGCGGGCGATATCGTCGTCAGTAACACCTCCAACGCAGCGCGCTGCCGGTCTTGTGCAATCGGCGACTGAATCGTTTGGCCATCGCCGGCAAACGCATAACTGTATTCATAGCCGCCGAGCACCTTAGCGGTTGCATCAACTTGGAATCGGTGATGTAGGTACACGGGAACAAAAGCTTTTTCCAAGTCGGCGAGAGGTTGTTCGGGATGTAAAACGGAGCCGTCAAAATTTTCGATCGCGATCTTCCGCACATTCATTTCATGCTCAAGCGCCGCAACAGGATCGCGTCCGTTGTCCCACAGATTGCCATAGGGCTGAGCAGCGCCGGCAGGCCGAGCATCTGCGTCCGTAATGTACTTGTAGCCTTTTTCAAGCGACCACTGAATTAGCTTCTCAAGCTCATCCGACTCGTCGGCCTCAGGCGGGAACTGCGAATAAGAATACTGCACAGCGAACTTATCCCACTCTCCTATTCCCACGCCGTAGGCATCACTTAGATCAATCTCACCATCCACAATCTTCGCTCTTGGCGACGGGTAATCCATGACCGAGGCACGATCGCCATAAGTGCTCGCCGCAAAATTATGAGCAAACCCTAATGTGTGACCGACTTCGTGCGCCGAAAGCTGCCGGATACGAGCCAAGGCAACTTCGGTGTCAGATAGCTGTGGATCGAGCTGCGACAAGTAGGCTTCGCTCGGCAGGCATCCCATTCCGCAAGCACACCCACGGGCACCAGAGCGAGTGCTAGCGGTACCCTGCCTGCCGCGCAATCCGCTAAAGAGCAAATGATCTTGCCGGACTCGCAAAGAGCCGAGCAGCACGTGGCCTTTGATGATCTCGCCGGTTCTCGGGTCGGTAAAGGATTGTCCGTAGGACCAGCCTCGCGTCGCACGATGCACCCATTGGATCACGTTAAAGCGAACGTCCATAGGGTCGGCATCTTCTGGTAGCATTTTGACTTGATAGGCATCGATGAAGCCAGCCGATTCAAAGGCTTCGCTCCACCAGCGGGCGCCTTCTAGCAGTGCGGAACGCACGGGCTCCGGTGCACCTGGATCCAAGTAGTACACAATCGGCTTCTTAACTGGACTCCTCGCGGCTGTCGGATCTGTTTTCTCCAGGCGGTGCCGGGTGACCCAGCGTTTCTCAAGAGGTTCTTCGATGGCTGAGGCATAATCAGAAAAAGTCATCGCAAAGCTACCCACACGCGGATCCCACTTCCTCGGCGAGTACCCCAGCTCGGGAAGTCTCACGAAGGAGTGGTGCTGGCGAAGCGTAATGGACTTTCCATCCGCCGCTGTCCGATTGGCCAGCTTACCTGGCTTCTTCGACGAGAAGGTCAATGCAACTTCGAACTCGCTGTTCCGTGGAAATGCCTTGGTGCGTGGCAGATGCACAAAGCTTCTTTCCTTGTCCAACGAAAAGCTTCCTTGATCAGTTGAGGATAGCGTTCCAACGCAATCGTGTGCGTCGCGAAGCAGGAAGCTTGTCAGGTCAACAAGGAGACCTTGGTCGCTCTTCTTAAGCTTGCCAGACCAGAGCACTGACGAGGAGAAAGAATCACGCACAGCCTGTCTCTCGGAAGGCTCCTGCGAGCCCAATGCGCGGAACTTCGTATTTTCTTGAATGAGATAAACAGATTGCCCCACGCGCCTGAAGTGCACCAGTCGCTCGGCACCGAGCTGCCCTCGGTCTAGTCCAACGGGATTCGACCCCAACCCCGTTGCGAGTGAGCTGGTGTAAAGAAACGAATCGGACGCAACATCTTGATCATCGCCTGCTAGCCTGAGCCATATTTTCCCCTCCGCATCATCCCAGTAGAAGTCATAGAAACCTTCGTAGCGTTGGAATTTTGATGTGTCGAGAAGCTTGCTCTCCTCCG
>PKCQ01000111.1 GCA_002862265.1 Planctomycetaceae bacterium
TTCTTCATCGCCAAAGATCCTGGACGAGCCAACTTTATTTCTCAGTCGATGAGCATTGACTACGCCGACGTTCATGTTGACAGCTTGCAGGAAGTCGCCGTAGTTCATCCGCCTTTCGGTCCTGGCAATCTGCCAGAAGAATTCCTCGACTACACGCTCGAAGACTGTATCGCCATTGCGTTGAACAACTCTAAGATCCTGAGAGTCGTTCCCGGTTCGAATGCGAACTCAGGAAGTATTCTCGATCAGATCCTCAGTGCGACACCAGGCCAGATGCCCAGCCGGTGGGATCCAGCCATTGTCAGCACTCAAGCCAGCTCACAGCCAGCGGCTGTTGATAACCAAGGAAACCGTATTGCGCCGCGGAGCCTAATCAGAGCCAATCAAGTAGGTGGTGTTGAGGACGCATTAAGCGAATTCGATGCTCAGTTTTTTGCGGTCATGGGTTACAACACAACCGACCGGCCTCGAAACGTCGCGCCCGGCAACGTGTTCAATCCGCAATTCTTCCAAGCACGCGATGCCAATGCATTAGCCGCACTCTCGAAGCGGATGGCGACAGGTACCGTTGCAACAGCACGCTTCACAACCATCTACTCCAGCAATAACATTCCTACTCCCACACCGCAGAACCCAAACAACTTCGGCCGGAACGTCCCGAGTGACTACACTGCAACTGTGGAACTACAGGTTAATCAACCTTTGTTGCGTGGCAGAGGAACGCTGGTAAATCGCATTCCAGTCGTGTTGGCCCGAATTAACGAGGATATCGCAATACACGAATTTGAAACCAATGTTCGCAACTTGATTCGTGATGTTGAGTTCGCGTACTGGAACTTGTACTGCGGTTTTCAAGTATTCCGTGCGTCGAAAGACGCTCACAACAGTGCTCTTGAGCTGTGGAAAGTAGCCAAGGCACGCAACGACATCGGAGAAGGTGCACCGGAGGCGGAAGCACAAGCTCGCTCGCAACTCAAGCTATTCGAAGGTCGCCTGACCGCGGCACTCTACGGATCGCGAATCCAAGGCAACGAGCCAGAAGGGCTACTCGGACGTGAAATGGTCCTTCGTGAGAAGATGGGTCTGGGTGCATGCGACGGTAAACTTTTACGCCCGGCTGACCAGCCGAACCTGGCTCGAGTCCATTTCGACTGGTATGAAGTCCATGCTGAGGCCTTATCGCGAAACACAGAATTACGTCGCCAGAAGTGGGCGATTAAGCAACGAGAGCTTGAGCTGGTACTAGCAAAGAACCACACCTTACCCCAGTTCGACCTCGTATCTTTCTATCGCTGGGTTGGCGTGGGCGACGAGTTTGCAAGAGCCAGTCGAAACGGAATCGACTTTCCGAACGCTGGCTCCAACGCGATTGAAAGCCTTACTGGCGGCGACTATCAAGAAGTCGGTGTGCGTGCCGAATTGACTCCCCATGCAATGGGAAAACGCCGAGCAGAAGCAAATCTGCAGGGAGCTCGTATCGCGCTGAACAAGTCCAAGGAAGAACTGCTCGAGAAGGAGAACGCTCTTACGATGCGACTGCAACGCGAAATGCAATTGCTTGAGTCCCATTTCATACAAATGCAGAACTTTGGCGATCAGCTGCAAGCCCAACAGGAAGAAGCAGCGATCTACATCGACAAGATCGAGAGTAGTGCTGGACAGCTCAACCAGCTGTTGGATCTGCTGCTACGAGCGGAAGAACGCCAAGCTCAAGCAGAACAGCAGTACTATCAGGCCGTATGCGAATACAACAAACAAATCACCAACATTCACTACTACAAGGGCTCGTTGTTCGACTTGAATTCGGTCATGCTGCAAGAAGGCGAGTGGGCTGACAAGGCCTACTGGGACGCAGAGGAGCGAGCTCGCGAGCGTGGTGCTGGCATCTACTTCGACTACGGCTATACGCGACCTGGAGTTGTCAGCAACAGACCTGTCGAGCAAGGCTTACCAACCGAAAGTAACCTTTCGCGTCCGGGATCTGGCCAGTTTGAAAAAGTCCTGGGTAGCCCTGGCGAGCCACAGGATCCTGACACTGTTCCAGGTAGTGGCAATGAGCGTCCCAAGTTAGAGAAGCTGGAAGACAGAAAGCCAGTTGCCTTTGGCTATGCGGACTGGGTCCAACCAGCTTCCGCCAACGAGCCTGCTGAGGCAAACTACGACTGGGGTGACATGGGAATGAGCTCCAACAGTCAAACAGACGAGCCAGCACGGATCGTCACCAACCCAAAGGTTCGACGGCTGAGCGATGAAGAGTCTAGCTCCGGAGCCGTACCCGCCTCTTCACGCTCCTCCGTCGATTTTAGCGACATATGGAATCGTCAGAGGCAGAAGATCCACATTGAGAATTAATTAGCGTACAGCCGAGTGCTGTGAACGAGGCGAGGGGGCGTCCGGTCGGGTCCAGTAGCATTGCTACTGCGACCCGTTCGGCATTTATAGACCGAGTCTGTCATTCCAGGTTCTTAGCTCGGCGTTCATATGGAATGCTCTCACGACGTCAGGAGTTTCAGCTAGACTAACGTTTGAGGCTGAAAGTCGTGAAGGACTCCGGCACAGGAGAGCTTTGCACCCGGATTCGTAATCCTCATCCACTAGGAGTGATTTCTCGCGAACTCCACTATCGGCCAAAGATCTCTACGGCTTCCGCTACATATCATCGGCTTCCGCTACCTATCGTTGACGCAACCAATTGCCCTGCACAACCCCTTCCCCATCCCACCACGAGGTCCTACTATGCCGCACTCCGTCTCACGAAGAAAGTTTGTTCAAGCAACAGGTCTTGCCGCTGGAGCTGCGGCTCTTTCTCCGGTGCCAACGATCGCTCGAGGACGTCTGGAAAAACCAACCTTGCTCGGCATTGGAGCCGGCGGCAAGGGACGGGCGGATCTCGAAGGAGCCCGGCGCGCAGGGTTCGATGTAATCGCGCTGGCAGACGTGGTCGACATCAAATCCTTCAACGGAGTTGCCGATCGGCGAACTAAAGGCTTGGGACAGGTGCGCGCTGCTTTCCCAAATGCAACCTTTGGAACCGACTATCGTGAAATGCTGTCCGAGCTGGGTGACAAGGTCGATGCTGTCACCGTTTCCACACCAGATCACCACCACTTCCATGCCAGTGTCCAAGCGATGTTGGCAGGCAAGCACGTGTATTGCCAAAAGCCGCTGAGCCATGGCATTTGGGAAGCTCGTATGATGAGCAAAGTGGCTGCCGATACCGGTGTGAAAACGCAAATGGGCAATCAAGCTCATGCGAACGATCACATGCGTCGTTGCGTCGAATTGATTCGAGCTGGCATCATCGGGAAAGTCAAAGAAATTCATACTTGGACAAACCGTCCTATCTGGCCTCAAGGTTTTGCCAAGCCGCCCGCGCCCGAGCCGGTCCCAACGGGACTCGACTGGAAACAATGGGTCGGACCCGCGCCTTGGGTGGAATACAATCACGTGATCGCTCCATTTGCTTGGCGAGGCTGGTGGAACTATGGCACCGGAGCACTTGGTGACATGGCATGCCACATCATGGATCTTGGCTATTGGTCGATGAATCCTGGAGCACCGAAAACAGTACTAGCCGAGCAGAATGGTGCAACGGATTTCTCACCACCGATCAACTCCAAGATTACTTGGCAGTTTGGCGCGAACGATTTCAGCTCCAAGGATGGCTTCACGATCAATTGGTACGACGGCTACGTAGATGCTAAGTTCAATCGCGAGAAGTGGATTCTGGAAAAGGACAGCAAGGAGTACAACCATCCTTCGGAAGAAGTCATGGAAGGCATGAGTTTCTCCAAGTTTGGCAGCGTCATCATTGGCGAAGACGGCAAGCTATTTTTCAACCGCAGCAACGGCAAATGGGTGCTCAAGACAAACAGCAAAGTTGATGGTTTCGAGTGGCCACCCGAGACGATGCCTCGAGCCAACAACCAAGACAATTACCTTGAGTGGTACGATGCCGTCACAGGTACGGTCTCGCAAAGCGAATCAAACTTTTCGTTGGCTGGCCCCTTTACCGAAACTATCTTGCTCGGAGTTTTGGCTCAGCGCGTAGCAGGCCAGAAGTTGATTTGGGACGCAGAGAAAATGCAGGTGAAAGGACGCCCTGAGCTCGACCAGTACATCAAGCGCGAGTACTCCGAAGGCTGGAGCGAGAGGGTGTTGCTCGGAGACGCGTGAGCGTTTTAGACCACGATCCAAGGACAAGCCTCTACCGAGTTCGCAATCCCACATTCATCCGCCATCGTCTTGAAAGAAACAGACGGTGCAGCGAAGGGCAAGATGGCGAACTCGGTACACATCGGCGGCACGAAAGTAGCTGCGGGGTAACTCCCGATAGCCTGCAGCAGAATCGGACTGATACGAAGCAAGATGTGGAAGCATTACCTTAGCTTTTTCCATTCAAGAATTGGAAAACAAAGAACAGGATAAGAGCTATACCGAGGGCTATAAAGCCGCGGAGTCTCCCAGGCTGAAGATCCTCTTGCAATTAACGCATCCGCTCATCGCAAGCTTTGCTGGCCGCGATGGCAAAGAATGTCCCAAGTACCAACACCAGAATGAACAGAATGTGGTTGGTTTCCATGAGGTGCCATGTGAGAAGCCCAGGGTAAATTCCGTTAGAGTCCTAAATCAACTCCAGTGTTTACCGATGTTCCTGCATGAAGAATCGGATACTCACAGCCGGCTAGCTAAGGCACCGATTCGCTTTTTTTAGGGCAATGCCTTTTGCAGCCCGGTATTCGAAGGACGAGAGTGCCTTGTGCCGACTTGCACAAAGTGGACGATTTAAAATTTGAACTGGCGCCCAGAATCTCCTCTAATGCATTCTCCGCTGGTACTTAATGCCAGAATCAGAAACCAACTTCCAAAGAGGGGGCGCTATGATTTACCATTGCTCAATCACAAGTCGCACTGGATACGACCCGAAATCCAAACAAGCGCGAGTTCGCGATAGCCTCGCCATCATTAGCTCCATCATAGGCGTCGGAGCACTCATCTTTAGCGTTGGAATTTTATCTCAGTGGATGGGCTAGGGGAGCTTATACCTCGTCTTTATACAGAGCCGAAAAGCGCAGTGGTCTAGATTTCTAACTCAAAGAACTCTGGCGTTCTCGGTTGCTCTTGCTGCGGGCTGCTCCGTAGAATCCCTGGTTTGCTCTCGACCTTCAGCGGTGGGGATGAGCTTGAGGAGCCTATTATGGATCTGTGACGTGCACTAACTGCATCCAAGTCTGCCTGAGATAAAGGCTTTGAAAAGGTCCTTGTTGTGGAGCGGGCCATCTGCCTCCGACTACGGCAAGGTTAGAATCTCCTGCAAGCCAACGCTTTCGGAAATCGCACTCGTTTGAAACTTGACCTCTGCGGGAGGCTCCCGCCTTGCCTCGACCACATGTAAGTTGGGAACAAAGAACCGTCGAGTGTCGAAGTTCCGCGTTCGCATCGGACTGT
>PKCQ01000424.1 GCA_002862265.1 Planctomycetaceae bacterium
AACCCGCTTGCCAAAGTGTTCCTGGCGAAGCCGGTAGGCGGCTGCAACAAGATCCAATATATCGTCATCGGGGCAGGCCAAAATCTCTTCTGCTTGAGACTTTGAAATCGCTCCGCCCTGAAGGATTTCTTGAGCCCATTGATGCCAGACAGTCGGGGTAGTGCTAGTGCTAAGTTCGATCATTCGTAAACCGCGTGAGTGCTTCCAAGTTTGCAGTAGGGTCTTAATTAAAGTCAAATAGTGCCTCTCTTGGAATGCCCTAACTACTTTCACCGTGATTTTATGGCTTCGATTCAACCTCAGAGTGACCAAGATTCCACTTCCGCTGACAAGCAGCTTGCGTTAGGTGCCCAAGAAGACCGAAAGAACACCGCCATTTGCGGGTACTTTTTGCAAGTCGGCATCCATGGTCAAGTTGGTCGTTTCGAACTGGCCGAGCCCATGCAGCTACGCCGAAACGAACGCATGTTTTGCCGAACGGCCCGAGGACTGGAACTAGGTCGCGTGCTAGCCCCCATTCGTGGAGAGCGGAAGTCTGGTGACGGTAAGGTGCTGAGGAAGATGCGTCCAGAAGACGAATTGCTGTGGGGGCATCTACAAGAGCTCGCCGCGGCAGCGCTGAGCCGCTGCCAGGCGTGGCTCGACGAGCATGCTACGGGTGAGGTTCTGCTACAAGTCGAACCATTAATGGACGGGCGGACACTGTATTTTCATTTTCTTTCTGAAGTGAGCGCGACAACGCAGCAGCAGATTGACAAGCTGGCAGCGTTTTACGAACAAGAAGTTCAAGCCAGCGACTTCGCGAAACTTCTAGAGAAGGGCTGCGGACCAGGATGCGGAACCGAAGCGGCCGAAAATGGATGCGGGGCCAGTGGCGGTTGTGCCGTGTGTAAAGTCGCTCAACTTTGCGGCAGGTGATCTTGCGACGATCACTAGAAGCACGACGCGCAAGCCAGTGATTCGGTATCAAGTACCGCAGGTTGATGAGCCGCTCACGAAACATCAGTCAAATTGACTCGCTTGAGCCTAGCGTCTGTCTTTGTTTTCGGCTGCGGCGGCGCTTTTGCATTTCGTCGGCGTTGCGTGTAAAAAACGAGCCGAAAACTCAGGAAAAGCCAGTCTGCCTAAAGACTCAGGAATGCATCCGAGTAGTAGAAGGGGGCAAGGCAGCACTTCGATTCATTTTCTCCAGAATCTTGCTTTCGCTAGGCTCCAGTTGAACCGGAATCAGATTTTGGCCGACCCGAATCTGGACGTTCTTTGGATCTTCCGCCTCCACGACCAGAGCTTTGCCAACGCCTAGGAAGCTTGTCGAAGGGCGTGCCTTGAAGCTCTTCGAATTTGTCGCGATGCTCTTGCGATAAGCTCTGAAGCAGCTTCTCGTTTGCTGCCTCCCGCATGCTGTGCATTTGGTCTTCGAGTCGCTTGCGCTTCTCTTTGAACTCAAGATTGGGCATTCCCATGATCTTTTCGACTGCGGCTTCTCTTTTTTTGCGCTCCGCGTCAACTCGCTTACGAAATGCCTTGAGTTCTTCATCGCTAAGTCCAACTCTCTTGGCGACGAGCCGATTGCGGATCGACTCGGCCCTGCGATGCTGCATGTATAAACCGTAAAGTCGATCAACTGCCCTCTCGCCCGCAGTCTCTTCAATCTTCTTGAATGCGTTAGAGCTAAGTTCCTTAAACAGAGATTCAATCTGCTTCTTAAGATCAGGCTTTTGCTCTCGAAAGATCTCGATTAGATCTTTGCCGGCTTCAATCCGCATCGACTGCAGATCTTTCTGGAGTTCATCGCTGAGTTGAATTTCCTCCAAGACAGGCGGAAATCGCAACATGTCGAGAATTTCCTTCTCGCACGCATTCTGCATTGCCTCATGCAGTGCTTCCATCATTTCGCGGTTCATCCCGCCCTTGCTACGACTGCCTCTACCTCCTGGGGGAGGCTGAGCAATTGCGCTCGTGCACCCCAAGACGACGAACAGAGCCAAGACAGATCTGACGAGCGATTGGTTTAGCCGTGAAAGCTGTAACGAGAAGAGAGAGGACATACCTAAACCTAAAGCCGGTTTTTTGCCATGGCTGGTGAAGCAAACCGTAAGCCTTGGCGTCGATATTTGACGAGCGCTAGACACCATGGCGATCTGATTCCACCTATCTAACCCGAAAACGGACAGCGAGATTCGCTGTCCGTCTTGCAGGAAGTCATTTTTTGCGTGGAAATCCGAGGGTATTTACACCTCGGTCTAGCGGATCCAAGGTTCCAGGCTAGATTCCAGGCCGACCACCTTGACCAGGCCGACCACCTTCGCCACGACCACCTTCGCCACGACCGCCCTGACCACCTCGGCCGAAGCTACGTTCTGGAAACTCAAACTTGTCACCTTTCAGTTCCTCGAATCTCTTGTAAGCGTCTGGATCGGCCTTTTTGAAAGCAGATTCCATCTTCTCACCTGACTCTTTGGCCATCTTTTCCATCTCCTCACGCATCTTGGTGAAGGCTTCTCGCATCTTGTCGCGATCAAATTCTGGTCGTCCGCCATCTTCACCACGGCCGCCAGGGCGGCCACCTTGGCCGCGTCCGCCAAACAGGCCTTCCAACCCGTTTTCCTTCATAAACTCGTTACGAGCTTCTTCCATGTCCTTTTGGATTTCTTCTTGAGCTTCCTTAATCTTCTTCATGGCAGCTTCCGACAGCTCGATCTTTTCCGAAATCAGCTTATTCTCGATCGCTCGGATACCGCGTTGCTGAGCGAAAAGTCCCATCAGTCGTGCTTGTTGGTTGGGTTCGAAGACCTCATCCATCAGGCCGCTGGCCTTTTCCTCGGTTTCTTCCATCATTTCCTTACGCTCATCTTCGCTCATTCGGAACATGGAGCGGAAATCGATCCGAACGTTCTCCTGAACAGCTTGGTAGATTTCGTCGTCGAGGCCGATTTCATCACGAACTTCTTCCATCCGCAGCATAGAAAAAAGCTCCAGTGTCGGCCCCATGCTGAATCCGCCGCGGCCGCCGCCAAATCCGCCAAATCCGCCTTGACCACGGCCTCCTTGGCCGCGCCCGGGCTGTGCCAGAACTATGGGTGATAGGCATAGGAGCAGAGCCAGGCTCATTAGAGACAAAGAACGAGTTCGCATGGAAAGTTTCCTCCAAGGTATGGGGTCGCAGAGTGAAAAGTTACCCAACTGGGCCGTCTGCGCGAAAGGGCTAGAATCACCGTTAACCATTCAAACCGGTTTTCGCGAAAAAAGTTCCGCTTTTTCGTAAGAAACCCGGTCCGAAGCAAGTCGTACCTCTCAACCATCCAGTTTTTAGCCGCTCACCGAAGGGCGATTCGCTTCGCTTCAGCCCTTGCCACTTCACTTGCCAAACACGCAGAAATAGACGAAACCGGTGTCCAGCGATCCCCAAGCCTCGAATTTGAACGCATTTAGGCAGATCAGCCTACGCACCGAGGTGCAGTTTCTGCCCGGCGTGAGCTCGGAGCGCGCTGCCTTGCTCGCGAAGCTGGGAGTTCGCACCGCAGCGGATCTTGTTTTCCTCTTTCCCCGATCACATGAAGCCCCAACCGATCTCGTTGAATCGGAGCAGTTTGAAGTCAACACACGTGCGTCCTTTCTCGGCAAAGTCCTGGGAGTAGAACAACGCACGACTGCAAGCGGCAAACACATGCTTAGCGCCGAGGTCGCCACAGAAGACGGAAAGTCTCGCGTGCGGCTGCTCTGGTTCAATCAGCCCTTTCGTAGTCGTGACCTTTGGCGAGGTCGTCGACTACTTGCCACGGGAGTGTTGAAATCCACCGTGCTAAACTGGGAGATGTTTCAGCCTCAAGTGCGGTACTTGGAGAAAGACGAGGTGCCTGAGTCCGAGCAGCCGCAGCCAGTCTATCCGCTCACCGAGGGACTCAAGCAATATCAGCTTCGAGCGCTGATGCGAAAAGCCCTGCCACCAATCATGGACTCGCTGCAAGAAGTATTGCCCGAGTCGATTCGTATGCGTCTTGATGTACCAGGAATTCAAGAAGCGATAAATTGGCTACATTTCCCCGAGTCGCTTGAGCGAGCGGACGATGCAATACGACGTTTCAAGTTGCAGGAGTTGTTCGTGCTCCAGCTGGCAATCAGCCTGCAACGCATTCAGCGCGAAAGCTCTGCGTTGGCGCAGGAATGCGAACCCTACGGCAAGCTACATTCTCGTATCTTGAATCGCCTCGGCGTTACTCTCACGCAAGATCAACTAGCAGCGATCGACGATGTCGGACGCGACATGGCCCGCAGTGTTCCGATGAATCGTTTGCTGCAAGGTGATGTCGGCAGCGGTAAAACCGTCGTCGCGCAATACGCTATGTTGCTGTGCGTGGGGCACGGTTTTCAAGCCGCTCTGATGGCACCGACAGATGTGCTTGCGCACCAGCACGCGCGTACTTTGAGAAAGAGCCTTGCGAGCAGCAGTGTGCAAGTCGAGCTTTTGACGGGCTCGCTGACTGCCGCTCGCCGCCGCGAATGCCTGAAAAAAATCGCTGCTGGCAAAGTGGACTTGGTGGTCGGAACGCAAGCGTTACTTTCAGACAAGATAGAGTTTCCCAAGCTGGGATTGGTCATCGTGGACGAGCAACACAAGTTCGGCGTGCTGCAAAGAGCCAAGCTGCGGGTCGAGGAACAGCAGCCGCACTACCTGGTCTTGAGTGCCACCCCAATTCCTAGAACCATTGCGATGACCGAATTTGGTGACTTAGATGTAAGCGTCATTCGTGAAAAACCCCCGGGACGGGCACCTGTCAAGTCTTACATCAGTCAGCATCATGAGTTGGATTCGTGGTGGCGTTTCGTCGAAGGCAAACTTAAGGAAGGCCGCCAGGCATTCGTGATTGCTCCACGCGTTGGAGCGACAGAATCCTCTCCAGCAGATTCAGAACCAACAACAAAGACGGAGGAAGCTGCGACGGCCGAAGGAGTTTTTCGCGAGTTACAGTCCGACGTCTTTCAACACCGAAATATTGGCCTGCTTCATGGCCGTATGTCTGGGGCCGAAAAAGAGGCTGCTCTCAGGGCTTTTGCGGAAGGTGAGTTCGAACTGCTCGTCGCGACGACTGCCGGCGCACCCATATTAAACACTCGAGCGCCGGGCGCGCCTGGCTCGAACGCCCGCAACCTCGGCGCGCAGAGAGCGACTGAAGAGCGCGACCGAGATGAGTGCGAACCTGTGGGCGAGAGCAGACGCGAACGCGAGAGTGCCACAGTTCAGTGGAGGTGCACACAGGGACAGCATGTGACACACCGGCGGCTGAGCGCAAGCCTGATTGCTCGCCGGTATTGCGAAGTGCCGCTCGCCTTCGTCGAATCCTGCGGTACCATGAAAGCCCTCGTCGGCGGCAGCGTCAATCACGGCGAGCCCCTGATCGTGCGCATCACGGCCACCGGCGCAGCCAGCCAGCTCGGCCAG
>PKCQ01000426.1 GCA_002862265.1 Planctomycetaceae bacterium
CGACTCTCCCGCTCCCCACTCATACCATCCCGCGATGGGTCGGCGGCAGCGGCGGCAGCCCATAATCCGCCGCCCCAAGCTGGCGTGTGAAATAGCAAGCAATATCCTCAATCCTCATTCTGATAAAATCAGATCTGATAACCGCCCGCCCGCAGCTCTTGCCGACCCACCCGCGTCCGCCGGCTTTTTTCGTTGCTCTTGTGCGAGGCTTGTGGACGCAGCCCACCAACCCATCGCGGCCGTCAATGCTACGCTCGCCAGAATCACATTTCGTCGGATTTGCAGGCTGTATGATCGGCATCGACGAAACGCGTGCATTGTGGAACCATCCATTAAAAAAGTTGCCAAAACCTGAGATAGGACCGAAGCGATGAAAGAATTACATGGTCAGAGCAATTCATGATGGTCAGAAATGACCACGCTGTGGACCAAACTCTACGACGCTGAGAGCAGATCGGCGGCTTAAAGGGGTAAACCGGTGTTAGATTCCGAGATCTCACAAAAGTTCTAACACTAATAGCTCCTCCTAGGCTTCGCAAGTCGCCACAAGACTCAAGGGCGACAACGGACCGTTTTCACCTCCCCTGCCGGTGCGACAGCTGACATCTGTACCATGAAACCTGAGAATTCGTTAGTTCAGCAAACCGAATATTTTACTCGTTCTGCAGTCATGAACTTAGCGACGACGCAAACTGCTCTAGGTAATTTTCATCACCGAAGAAATAAAGCATCAAGTTTCCCTCCGCTCGAAAATGAAACTCCACTTCGGAAGTACTCGGGCAGTCATAGCTGCAGGAGGAAAGGACAGAGATGGGATAGTTGCGAACCACAGTGATTGGTTTACTAGAATCACCTTCGCTCTCGCAGACCGCGAACACGATTTCGTCGAAAGTACGCACGCATAAAACCGGGCCATCATGATTAAACAATGTCTCGGTGTCATTACTGCGTGATGGCAGGATCGCCTTGCATGCCGCTGAAAGAGCCGGCAATAGTAATCCCAGCACAGAACCTGCGCCGGCTGTTTGCAAGGCAAGGGTTGTGTTCACAGCCAAATTCCACTGCTCGCTTGTGAACCAATCACTTGGCTCGCACATGCAGGTGTGTCTGAAACTGTGGCTGGCACCTGAGTCTCCCGGAACAAGCGAATGCCATAGGAAGTATTGGGTATGAGGTGAAGTCTCGGGCCAGGTGTTTTCGAGCGTACAGGCGGGCGGGCTCCAAGTGGTGCCCTTTTCCCTACTCCGCTTTTTCTGGAGCCAACAGTTTCAGCCGCGCATTGCGAAACCAGATTTTCCCTTTGTGATCGGTGAGCATGATCCGGCCTTGGGGGTCGCTCCCGAGGGTAGGCCGCTGCGAATGCTTGCTCTCTGTGATAGCGGCTTTCCATGCATCAGAGCCAACAGTTGCCTTGGTGATGAGTTTGCCGTTCAGCCAGTGTTCGATCCGACCCTCTTTGACAACAATGCGCGTTACATTCCATTGCGTTGCGGGGTTCTGATGCTCAGACCACTTGTCCCAATTGGCTTCGTTTGGAGCGAGCAGATCATAGAGCGACGCCGTTTGATGCGAGTCTGGTTTCTTCGGGCTGGAATCAAGAATCTGGTACTCAATCCCCAGCATGCGACCACCAAAGTCTCGAACACGATATTTGATCCCACTGTTCACACCTTTTGCAATCTTCCAGTCGATCGTCAGTTCGAAGTCGCCGTACTCTTGCTTCGTGACCAACGAACCGTTTCGACCACGTGGATTGGCCAAGTGCAAAACGCCATCTTCAGACCACTCCCAGACTTGCCCGATCGCTTTACCGTCGACTCTTTCCCACAACGTTAGTTCGTCTTTGAACAGGTCTATCGTTGATTCCTGTGCCAATGCGAAGGGACAAGTGGAGAGAAAGCAAAAAAGTAACACAATGGTGTTTGCGCGAGTGTCGGTAGTCATGGAAGGTTCTTTGCACGAAATCGAAGTTGCCAGGACGATCTCAGATTTTAACGCAGCAAGTGAGTCCAATGTGGCTTCGTTTGCTGCTACTTGCCCTGTGGCGAAACCGCCTAGAAATGCTCTAATCTAATTTCTTCAAACTGATAATGTCGTGTGGCCCGAAGGGCAAGCTATTGCTTGGGAAGTACTTGATCGCCAATGAAACCTATTGTTCAGATATCACTGGATGTGACAACGATCGAAGAGGCCATTGAGACCTCTCAATTAGCCTTGCGTTGCGGGGTCGATTGGCTGGAAGCTGGGACGCCCTTGATCCTGGCGGAGGGCTTGCGAGCGGTCCGCGAGTTGCGGGCTCACTTTCCTGAGACTCCGATTGTCGCAGATCTAAAAACCATGGACGGTGGCTACTTAGAGGCCGAGATGATGGCGAAGGCAGGTGCGACCTACGTGGTTGTCATGGCTCGCGCACACGAGGAGACGATCAAGGTCGTATGTCAAGCTGGAAAAGACTATGGCGTCGGAGTCATGGGCGACAACCTGGGCGCGCCAAGCATGGTGGACGGCGCTAAGTTGCTTGAGGACCTTGGTTGCGACGTGATCATCCATCATATTGGATTGGATGAGCGGCGCGGCATCGCAGCTCGCGGAGAAGTTGCTCCGACGCCGCTGGATGAGCTGCAGGAAATCGTAGCTACAGTGGAAGTACCTGTTCAGGCAGTCGGTGGGCTGAGTATTGAACAAGCGATTGAAACACCTGCACTCGGTGCACCGCTGGTCGTGATTGGAGCTCCACTGGCGATCAATCCGGATCGCTTCGAGCGAGCCGGCGGAAATCTCGAGGCAGTTTTGAAACAGATCTGCGACCAAATTCATGGCTTTGGTGACGTTCCCGTTCGCAGAGAACTGCCGCAGGTCTGAGGCGAGATCAACCGAAGTGGATTTCGCCAGAAATCTCACATACAAGTAAGTCTGGCGAATCCAACTACGCCGTGTTTTGCGATGTGTCTGAGAGAATCGAATTGGGCCCCGACGCCAAACATCACTTTGAATCGCAGCTGCGTGAGCAGTGGGAGGGAACGGGGTTCTCAGGCGCTCGAACACTTGTCGCCGTCAGCGGAGGAGCCGATAGTGTTGCTTTGCTTCGAGCCCTTCTGGAGATCGTTGGCGACCGCACTTTGATTTCCGTTGCCCACTTCAATCACGGTTGGCGCGGAGAAGAAAGCGATGCTGACGAGCGTTTTGTCCAAGAGCTCTGTGAGACTCAAAGGGTGCAGTGTCGAGTGGGAAGTGTCCGGGAGGATACAGTCAGACCTTCGAATCGAAGTGAGGAGGCGGCGCGAGAGCGGCGATATACGTTTCTTCAGCAGACTGCCTATGCCGTCGGCGCTCGAAGTATCGTCACGGCACACACGCAGTCAGATCGCGTCGAAACAGTTTTGCACCATCTCTTTCGCGGAACCGGCATCGCAGGCTTGCGTGGTTTTGAGAAAACTCGCCCCATCGGTGCTGAACTTATATTAGTGCGACCACTCCGAGGACTAACGCGAGGCGATGTTATTCGCTACTTGGAAGCCATCGGTCAGACCTACCACGAAGACAGTTCGAATTCGGATCAACGCTACAAACGCAACTTTTTGCGTCATGAGTTACTGCCGATAATTCGGGAGAGGTACGGCCGCAGCCTTGATAGCAACATTGCGAGATTGGCGGACATCACGAGCGAACTCGACGAGCTACTTGGACAGCTAGCGAAAGAGTATTGGAAGCAGGTTGAGCAATTGAGCGCTGCGTCCGATGAAAGTTCGATTCGATTTCCTGACTCTTCGAAACTTTCGGTAGCTTGGCCTGTCTTGCAGAGGGCTCTTGTCGAGCGTTGGAACGAGATCCATTGGCCAACAGGAAAAATGACGGCCGAGCACTGGAACACGATACGCCATTTGCACGAGCGTGCGGAAACAGCGGCCTACGAAGAGACATATCAGTGCAACTTGCCGCACAATCTGCTGATCAGCTCGAAAGATGGTTGGCTAGAAGTAAAGCCCGCCAGCAACTTGAGTTGAGGCGAAAAACCGATTCGCTACGAGCTTTCCACTGGCGCGCAGTGCAGCAGGGTGCGAAGCGTGTCGGACATAGAGCCCTCTACCTGGTAGAACTCATTGCTTCGAAGCGCTTGCACCACATTCTCAAGTTGTTCTTGGGCCGAAAGAGACAAATCGACGAATAGAACCCAACGTTCGCCCAAGCGGCAAAGTCCTCCGCCTTGCTCATTAAGCCACTCTTGGCGAACTTGGAGGCCCGAGTTTATGGCGAGCCGCAAGGCTTCTTCCAACAGATCCACAGAGTGCATTCTTTCGTTCGTCCGTCCTGGTTGTCGATTCGAATCTACCGATAAAGCCGCAAGATGCGTGGCAGAATGCCAAACGGGCTTGTTCAGCCCCCATATCGCCGAATTGAATCATCGTTGCTTGGGTTTGTATAGCGTTGCCTCACCGGAGTGCCTTGCTTGGCTCTACCGATTGGCTTAGCATTGCTTTAAATTTACAACGCGGCACTTTTCCGCAGGTAGAACTGGTTTACCGTCAATTTATCTGCCGGCTGAGAATGAACCTTAATTAGAACAATCCCCCCCCCGAATCAACAGGAAAACGCTTGACTCGGCGCCGGAAACGGCCAGCGAGTTGACGGAAAGGCTTCGAATGAGCGACAGAAAACGCATCACAGTTGTCAATATCGGCGATCTGGCCACCGTGCGTTTCAATGACACGAAAATCGTTGACAGCGCGAATATCGAGGCAATGGGGGCAGAACTATCTTCGCTGGTGGAAACCGACAAGATTATTCAGATCCTGTTGATCTTTGACGGCGTGGAGTTTCTTTCTTCCGCCGCTTTGAACAAATTGATCCTGATCGAGCGTAAAGTCAAAGAGGCTGGTGGAAACCTTCGTCTTTGTGCCTTGCGTGAGGAAATCAAGGAAGTGTTCACCATCACACGTCTAGATCGCATCTTTGACATTCGCGATTCTGAAAGCGATGGTCTAAAGGCATTCGGTGTACCACCACAGTAAGCCCTAGTACGCAAGCTTTCAAAAAAGGACGCGGAGTCGTGGGCGAGTACCAATGGACTTGGAAACTAGCGAAAACGATTCCAAGTTCCACCTACGTTGGACACGAGATTATCGAACAGCTTCTGACTGCGTTGAAAGAAGCAGCCTGGGAAGGATCTGATTTCTTCCATATTCAGATGGCTGCCGAAGAAGCAATGGTCAATGCTGTCACACATGGGAACAAAAAATCGGCAGACAAATTCGTTGAGATAGAGTTCCGTGTGTCGCCTGAGTGCGTGGAGCTGCGTTTTCGAGATGAGGGCGAAGGCTTCTCGCCAGACGAACTTCCGGATCCCACCGACGACGAACATCTAGCGGATGTCCACGGCCGAGGCGTGTTTCTGATACGACGGATGATGACTGACGTTACGTACAACGATCGTGGG
>PKCQ01000631.1 GCA_002862265.1 Planctomycetaceae bacterium
GGCACCGAGATGGACTCGCAGCAGGGCTCCGACCACGATGCTCAGCCGCGCTCGCATCCGGCCTTCTACTCGTTCACCATCATTGGCGGTGGTGCGCAAGGCCGAGCCGGCGAGCTGATGCACTTGAACGATGGCACCGGTGGCAAGTCCTACCAAGTTCGCCCCAAAAACGACGGCTTTCAAATGCATTCCTTGCTCGCCAAGGAATTCCGCCCTGTGCCCGCTAACGAGATTTTGTCCTCGGCGCACTTCCCAGCAGACATGCAACAAGACTTCTTGATCTTGAACGTGATTGGCTTCCTCGGAATCAAGCAATACGACCTGGATCGCGGTGATGGCGGTAAGCGACCTTACGGCCAAGTCTGGGGCACACCTCAGAAAGAATTGCTCAACGGGGCTGACCGGAACTTCCGTCCGAGTGATGCGATCGTTGGCGAAGATGGAGCGTTGTATGTCGCCGACTGGCACAATATGATAATCGGTCACATGCAGCACAATATTCGCGATCCCAGTCGTGACCACAAGCACGGTCGTATCCTGCGTTTGACCGTCAAAGATCGCCCATTGCAAAAGCCGGTTGCCATTCACGACGAACCAATTGCAAAGCTACTCGAGAACTTGAAGCACCCGGTCGACGGCGTACGTCAGCGAACTCGAGTAGAACTAAGTTCTCGGGACTCCGATGAAGTCATCGCAGCGGCTCAAGCATGGGCAGCAGACTTCGATCCCAACGACGAGGAGGAAGCACATCACATCCTGGAAGCTCTATGGCTGCATCAACAGCACAATGTAAAGAACCAAGAATTGCTCGCGAAGTTGCTTGACTCGGAAGTCGGTCATGCCGCTACGGCAGCTGGAATCGTACAACACTTCTGGACGAAGTTCGACGCTAGGTTGGCAAGTAGCTTTGCGGCAAATCCAGAGATGCACGTTGTCAACTATCGTCCGCCTCGCCACTTGGACAAGAAATTCCACGGTGTCTACAAGAAGGGAAGCGAGATCTTCCAGCGAGAATCACACTGTGCCACCTGTCACCAGACGAGCGGCCAGGGAAGTGGTTCCGTGTATCCGCCGCTTGTTGGAGGACCCTGGGTAAACGGCGATGAAGAACGCTTGATCAAGCTTGCTTTGCATGGCATGTGGGGCAAGATGAATGTCCGTGGCAAGACATACGATCCAACACGCGGTGTGCCTCCGATGACAGCCTTCCGTGACTTGCTGAAGGATGACGAGCTTGCTGCGGTGCTCACGTTTGTTCGTAACACTTGGGGTAATAAAGCGTCCGTGATTGACGCAGAAACAGTCGCACGAGTTCGAGCAGAGAGTGCAAGTCGCACAACCTTCTGGAAGCCGGAAGAGCTTGAAAAGCTTCATCCGCTCGAAAAAGAACTGATGTCGCCAGAGGATCTAAAGGAACCCGAAACAATCAATAACATCGCCTTGGAAAAGGAGCTGTTGGAGCAAACTCCGGTCCAGATCGCCAAGCTCGCCATGGAACGTGGCAAGGCAAGGCGTGGGAAGAGCTTGTTCTACAACTCTGCTGCAGCTTGCTTCGCCTGCCATGACCCTCCAGGCAACGCGCCAAAGATGGGCCCCGACCTGACGAAACTCACCAAGGACATGACTCCAGAAGATTGGGTTACCGCGGTCTTGGAGCCATCCAAACAAATCGACAAGAAGTTTGCTCAGGTTAACGTGCTGACGGCAGACGATGAAATCTTGACTGGAATCCGCATTTCCGAGGACGATGACTCTATCGTGCTTCGTAATGTGGCTGATCCGAATGCGATCACGATTGCAAAAGAAGACATCGAAGCAATCAAGGAGTCGAAGACTTCGATGATGCCAGCAGGCTTGGTCAAGTCACTGAAGAGTCGCCAAGAATTCGACGACCTGATGAAGTATCTCATCGGCCTAAAGAAGTAAGTTCCGGCTAAGAAATTACAATAACACCCTTCCGCTTGCTGGGGGGGGTGTAGGCTGCGACGTGGAGCGAGCACGCTTCTATCGAGATGCTGGGAGAACAGCAAATGAACACTCCCACTCATGCTCTCATCAACTGGACCGTGGCCAAGTTTTTTGGGGACGGAGTCATTTCCGGCAAGTGCCGTTTTGATCGGTTCGGTCGCACCAGACATTCCGTTGTACTTCTTGACGATCGGCGGGGGACTCTGGTTTCGATTTGTACAAGGCTGGGATCCAGCAGAGATCCATGATGGATCAGCCTTTACAACCTGCTTCACTCGCCGCTTGTCTTGATCGTCGCTCTCATCGCACTCTACTTTGGACTCGGCTACGCGGCCTTTATCAAATCTTGGCGGGTCTGGTTTCTCGGCTCGTGTTTCCTTCACACTCCGCTGGACGTTCCGTTGCACCACGACGATGGACCTTTACTTTTCTGGTTATTGAATTGAAGTTATCGCTACGCCATTCCGCTGAGCTATTGGGACATGAACCACCATGCTTATGTCGTCATGCCGGTCGAAGGTGCAATATTTCTTCTGCCGCTCGGACGTATCGTCTGGCAGTGGCTTCACCCCGACAGTCTATCGGGATAGAGCATCAAGACGAGCGTCCTGCTAGCACAGCAAAATTCCGTGTACGAATAGCTATCGAAGAGTTCCGATGTTTGCAGGCGAAGGCACCATAGAAGCCCTCCGTCAACTTTTCCTATCGATGCCAGCCTTGGTGCACTCAGCCTTTTCAGTGGCCTCATTCTCGCGGCAAAAGGCCAAGGCACCGGTGTTTCTAAATGTTGACTGGTAATTGGCACCGTAGTGATTCTTCTCACCAGGATCCTAGCCGTGCGTTTTGTCTGCCAACATATCATGCAGTAAAAAGCTTGTCGGCATCCTACGAACAAGAGACGGATTCTAGCACTTTTCGAAACCGACAACGCTCGGTCAAAAAACTCGCTACACTGCTTCTATTCCGTTTTAGTGTAGGGAGAAAAACATGACCTCGAAGATCAAACGTCGCCAGTTTCAGCAACTAGCCGCCGGTAGTTTGCTGACTGCCGCAAGTAGTCAACGCGTACACTCAGCCGGAACGGCAAAGCTTCGGGTCGCCTTTATCGGAGTGGGTGGACGTGGCGGATCCAATCTGAGAACGGTGGCCAAAGATCCTGAAGTCGAAGTCGCCTATCTGTGTGATGTGGACCAGCGGCGAGTCGACGCGGCAAAGAAGCTGTATCCAGACGCGAAGACGCTGCGAGATTTCCGCAAACTGTACGAGGAAGACGACTTTGATGCAGTGGTTGTCAGTACTTGTGAGCACACTCATGCTTACGCGACTTTACCTGCACTGTATCGCAAGAAGCATGTGTACTGCGAAAAGCCGCTCACACACAATATTCACGAAGCTCGCCTTATCACGCAAGCTGCAGCGCACGCAGGCGTTGCTACGCAAATGGGGACTCAGATTCATGCTGGCGCTAATTACCGCCGTGTAGTTGAGCTCATTCAAGGTGGTGCGATAGGGAATGTCACCAAAGCGCATGTTTGGGTGGGCCGTGCTTGGGGACTGCAGAGTGCTCAAGCAGCAAAGGCCAACAAGGATATCGTTCACGTTACCGAATTTCCCACGAAGGAAATGCCGGTTCCCGAGTACTTGGATTGGGATTTATGGCTTGGGCCAGCTGCCTACAGACCATTCAATCCGGTCTATTTCCCTGGTCCCAAATGGTATCGCTGGTGGGAGTTCGGTAATGGCACCATGTCCGACCTAGGCAGTCATTGGAACGACTTGCCCTATTGGGCTTTGCAGCTAGATGCTCCAACTTCGGTGAAAGCGATTGGGCCAGAGCCGCACCCTGAAATCGCGCCTGCCTCGATGATGGCAGAGTATCAGTACGGACCGCGAGGTGACATGCCAGCCTGTTCGCTGACTTGGTATCAAGGGACTTATAAGCCCGAGCGATGGAAGAACAAGGAGATACCTCAGTGGGGCAGCGGCGTACTCTTCGTCGGTGACAAAGGAATGCTTCTAAGCAATTACGGCAAGCATGTCCTTTTGCCTGAAGCCAAATTGAAGGACTTCAAACGTCCTGAACCATTCATCAAGGACTCGCCCGGGCAACACGAAGAGTGGTTGATTGCCTGTCGCGAAGGCACTCCGACCGGCAGCGATTTTTCTTACGCAGGACCATTGACCGAAGCCAATCACTTGGGCAACGTCGCCTTCCGCGCGGGCGGCACGATCCAGTGGCATGCCGAACGAATGCGTGTCACCAATGTCAACTCTGCTAACCGCTTCTGCCGCCGCACTCCCCGCGAGGGTTGGAAACTAGAATAGGCGATTGGCAATCTGCCGTGTCGTCAGCGAATTTTCGTGGACAGATTTAGCTCTTGGAGAAAGGCGAGCAAGTCCGCCAACTCTTGTGCGGTGAGCTCCGCTGCCAATCCATCGGGCATCAGCGAGCTTTTTAATTGCTTGCGCAACTCGACGTCGTCCTGATGGACTCGGTGCTCCTTGCCGTCTGCAGAGCGTAGAACAATCACATGCTCGCTTTGGTCAATCAACAGGCCAGTGAGAACTTGGCCGTCAACCGTCAGAATGCTCTGTGTTAGATATTGGGGTTCAATCTTCTGGGATGGTGACAAAATACTGGCAAGCAGCTCCTCGCTACTTCGTTTGGGCAATTTGTCGAGATCGGGGCCAACCAGCGTGCCTTGTCCGTTCAAACGATGGCAGTTCCGGCACTGGGAAACTTTTGAGTTAAGGAAGCGTTCTCGCCCGCGATCCGCATTGCCTTGCATGGCCAGAATCGCGTCGGCGTCGATCGAATTGCCAAGTCGCTGAGTTCTTTGGGATGCGGGCAAGAGACGGTCGTACAGGCCAATTGTTATTGCATCAGCCCGCTGTTTCTTGCTCATCGCAGACGCTTGTCTTTCCTCTGGCGCCAGCTTCAGCAACTGATGAAAGTTACGCAAAGCAACAACTGTTGGATTTCCATCATCGACTTTCGATTTACCTAGCGAAGTGATCCAATCGTGTACCAATTTCAAACCCGCTTCATCATTGTCTCGCGCCCACAACTTTGGCATGTGCCCCTGGCCGGCTGTCGCCATGCGATAGTAGAGAATCGATGAGTAGGGATCTCCTGGCGAGATGACTTGGGACGCTGCCAATCCAAAATCGCCTTGGGTCGTAGCAAAACTCAAAGCGTTGATTTGTTCGTTGGAATTGGAGAAGACGAGATCCAACGCAACCGTGCCGCCACCACCGCGCCGATGGCAATGCGCGCAGTTTGCGTGCAATTACGATCGAGCGCGGTCCTCAAGGGACTGAGTCATGTCGTGAGGATTCACCATCTGCTTCAAATTCCATGATGACGGAGCTGGTTTGTCTAGCAGATTCAATATCACCACCTGCTCTACCCCATCTCCCTCCTCACCAACGCCCTACTTTATCGCACTGCACTGCACCACAC
>PKCQ01000630.1 GCA_002862265.1 Planctomycetaceae bacterium
GAAGAACATTTTGCCGGCGCCATCTGAAAACGGCTGCAATGAGCTTTGAGCTTTGAGGTGCAACCCAAGGCATCCCAATTTCACCACAATAGCTGGCGAGCCATGTCACTTTAACCTCCCACTCCCTGGTAGCAGGAATGCCCAGAGGCGAAATTTCAAATTCACCAAAGTCTTCACCTTTCCCGCCCCAGAGCACGGCACTGGCACCATCTGAAAACCAGTGAACTGAGCTTTTCCATGGACTCAACGGCATCAAAAACGGTGGGCTAGGTGCGGAGCTATGCTCCGCTGAGCTTTGCAAAAGTCGGCAATAAATCCATTGTTGTAGTCAAGGTATTGCACTCCGAGCCAGCCGCAATCTTGTTTGGCCATCTAGCAATCATGGGGACTCGCATGCCGCCCTCCATGGTTGAACCTTTCGCCCCAGAAAGCGGTGCATTCGAACCTCCGTTGCGACCATTCGAGCCATTGTCGCTGGTAAAGATCACCAAAGTATTCTGATCGAGTTTTAAACGTTTCAAACAAGCCATAATCTGCGCAGTCGACCAATCGATTTCTTCGACTGCGTCTCCATAACGTCCGTTGGAGCTCTTTCCGTGGAACTGCTCCGAAGCAAAAAGTGGCAGATGCGGAAAAGTATGGGGCAGGTATACGAAGAATGGCTTGTCCTGATTCTCTTTAATGAATGAGACAACTTGCTCGGTGTATCGCTGCGTCAATGTCGTCTGCTCAGCTGGTGCCTCAAGCACTTGTTCTTGTCTGACCAACGGGAGTGGTGGATCGCCACGACCTTTACTTTGCATGTCATTGGAGTAAGGGATGCCGAAATAAAAGTCAAATCCATGTCTAGTGGGCAGATGCTGTGGCTGATCTCCCAAATGCCACTTGCCAACGCAAGCCGTTGTATATCCGATCGACTTCAGCATTTCTGGCAAGGTTATTTCCTCGGGTGCAAGTCCACGACGACTCCGTGGAATCAGAACCCAGTGCCCTGTAAAGTCCTCGTGCATGCCGATGCGTCGCGCGTAGCAGCCAGTCATCAAACTCGATCGAGAGGGCGTACACACTGGACTCGAGGAATAGAAGCTGGTAAGTCGCTTTCCCTCGCGGGCGAGCTGGTCAATGTTAGGCGTTCGGTTTTTGGTGGAACCATAACAGCCAAGATCGCCGTAACCGAGATCGTCACAGAAAATCACGATGAAGTTGGGCGTTCGCTGCCGCTCCAAATTTGAGCTACCCGCGTTTTCCGCCAGCAGAGTGCAAGATAGAAATAGAACAGTCACTTGGATCTCGAAGATCTTTACCAGGGAGGGAAAGATTTGGGTCATGGAAATGCCTGAAATGATCAATTGACGGTAGATTGGAAGCATCAGAAGGTCATTGCTTCCCCTCTAGAGGGGGGTGGCTAGTTGCGGAGCGTCACTTGATTCTCGTGTTTTGACGCAGTTTTGACGGATTGAGAGCTGGTAAGTTAATCGTATTGTATCGATCATCCCGATTCTTAGTTAACGAGACACTGTTGATCTCCCGTTAATCTTGGACCGGAAGAAACGTCATGCAACGTTATTGCTTCTTCGTAGCGATTCTATTCTGCCTATCCAATCTGGCGACGGCACAAGGTTTGATTTTGCAGGCTGGCGGCCCTGTAAATCGATCGATGGGAGGTGCATCCGCTGCGGCTCCCATCGATTCTATTGGGGCGATGTACTGGAACCCTGCTTCTATTAGCGGCATGGAGCGTTCCGAGACGGCGGTGGCGTTAGACTTCTTATTCCCCAACCATACCGTCGAGTCTAGCTTAGGAGTTTTTGCTGGTTCCACTGATGCAAACACCGGCTCGTTTCCAGTTCCCAATATCGCAGTCGTCCATCGCACAGGCAACGAAGCACTGACGTTTGGTGCAAGCGTCAGTGCAGTAGCTGGCTTCGGAACCAATTTACCAGCCGATCCAACGAATCCAGTTTTGGCGCCACCTCCGACCGGACTTGGACAAATCGCTTCCAACGCACTTTTCATTCAGATAGCTCCGGTTCTCTCCTACGCCTTGACCGACCGATTTTCGATTGCCGTAGGTCCTACGATTACCACCGGGCGTGTCACGCTTGAGCCGTTTGTGCTGGGTCCCGTAAACGCGAATGGAACTTATTCCACCGGCAACGCAACACGATACCACTGGGGCAGCGGCTTCCAGATTGGCTCCTACTTTATTCTGAACGAACGTTGGCGATTCGGAGCTTCGCTGAAAAGCCCTGTTTGGATGGAGAACTTTGAATTCAATGGAGTCGATGAGAACGGCTTGCCAAGGAAGCTTTGGGCAGAGATAGACTTACCATTGATCTTTTCACTTGGAGCCTCTTTCCAGGCCAACGAAGATACGTTGATTGCACTGGATGTTCGCTTTATCGACTACGCCAATGCAGATGGGTTAGGCGACGATCCAGTCTTCGACGCCACCGGGGCTCTTGGTGGTTTAGGTCATGGCTCGATCATGTCCACGGCGGTCGGCATTCAACGCAAAGTTTCCGAAAAGTTGACCTTGCGAGGTGGGTATACCTTCAATCAGAATCCGGTATCGAACTCCGAAGCGTTCTTTAATCTTGCTGCTCCTGTCATCTACCAGCACATGATTAGCACCGGCGGTTCGGTTAACTTCACCGAGCTCTTTTCTGCCAACTTGGCCTACTCGATCTACTTGGAAAATTCTCGAGTCGGGCCCATCGTGCTTCCTGGCATCGGTGGCGTTCCCGGCTCCAGCGTCACCAATACTCTAGGCGGTCATCTTCTCAGCTTCGGCTTCACCATGCGAAACTAGATTTGCCGTAATTCAGTCAAACACGACCGTTCGTGAGCCGCTGGCCGGAATACCACCGGCTGCACTTTGCGAGGTTCGACTCGACGCGAAAAGCCGCGCGTAGGGAGGCGAAGTCGCAGAGAGTAGCCTCGAGAATACAGGTGCTTTGAATCTGGAAGTGGATTCACCTGCAGTCCATGTCCCCCAATCCAAATTGGGCCTCAGACCTCCGAAAAATTACCCACTACAGCAAAACATTCTGCCAATCGCTAGAATCCGTACCGAAAGCGGAATCTCCCCTCCTTGACGAACGAACCCAATTCAAGAAACTCTTAACTGTCGGTCGATAGAACTCACCTTGTGACTCCTTTTCCCGATCGTGAGAACTTTTCGAAGAAGGGCGGTTAGCTCAGTTGGTTAGAGCGCCACGTTGACATCGTGGAGGTCGGAGATTCGAATTCTCTACCGCCCACTGAAGAAGCCCTGACCCAATAAAGGTCTAGGGCTTTTCTCTTAGATGCCCTGAGTCGGGCTTGTCCGGGGTTTTGTCCCTAAGCTTTTCAGCTGCTAGACGGGATTTGATCCCCACGCTGCATCTCCGCAAACCATTTGCGTAAATGTTCGTTAAGTAGATTGGCGTCAGAGTAGATTGGCGTCAGTATAGAAATCTCTAACGTCCCTACCACATTGCGATTCTAATTTACTTAAAGGCATTCGATTGCGCGGGATGGCGGCAGTGATCACGGAGCCGGCACCACCATCTTGCAAGCAGAACTCTCGCGCAAGCTAAGCTGCGAATGCATCACAATGTTATCCGGCATTCCAGAAGTGCTAAGAGTTTATTGTACTGCCACGCTTGACTGAGCAAGTACGTTGAACCTAATCGCTTTCAGCTATCCGCTTCTGAATTCTGCTACGAAGGTGCCATTTCTGTATGGAACCAACCATCGTCGAACAGCACAACGCACCTACGCTACCGACGATGAGCGCGATACCCGCCCTCAACGCGCCAGTTCCCTGAACGCCATCGTCGCCAACCTGTATCTTCCCCGGTCAGAAGGGGCATCAGCCAGAACGAAATACCGCACAGTGGAAAGAACGAAATCTCTATACAGCAGTGGCTAAGGGTAGTGGCTGCCATTACTGGCCACGGGGGCGGGTGCAAGACAAATGAGCATCGCCTAACGACTTAAGCGTTCCCTCTGTCTGATCGAGACCCAGCAAATTAGCTTCGGATCAAAACAGTCAAGATTGTCAAGGCAGAGAGAAGGACTATCGGGATTGGGACCTCGCCAGAGCTACCCGCACTAATCCCTGAGTTCCGAAGCCTAGAGCCTTCCTGTGTCCGTACTCCTGGCGTCCTTCCGCCACCTCCCTCATATCTTGAGTACCTCTCTTTTCGCTAGTCGTTCTATTCGTGCTACACGCTACGATCTCAAACACAACCAAGCCCGCCGGCGGTTACGTTCTAGGCCCTTCTATCGGCCTCCAGCGTGTAGCAAACCGTCGGCGGGGGGTATCAGAAAGCTGACAGCGAACGGAAAAGAAAGATGGAATGGTTATTGGTATATGCGCTTGGTTTTGGTCCTTCGTTTTTTTATCCTCGTTGGCTTGAGCGGTGAATTAATAAAAAACCCAAGTGAAGAGATGACCGGGGCACAACGCGAAGAGGAGTTAGCGGCTGAGAGGAGAAAGCAAGAGGGTTATCGCGATGCACAGAGGTATCTATGCCGGACATGCGGAGAGGAGAGCGTGTACCCACGGCCAGAGAGCGACGAGATAAGGAAGTTCAACACCCGGCCAGAGAGCGAGGCGGTCTAGCAATGGAGATAAGCTATTCAGACTTCACCACTCATCACCTGCCTTAAATCAGAGAAGCTCCACACGTGCTAGCGTTATTCGCTCTGGGTTGGCTGGCTCTAACGTGCCTATGTGAAAGAGCCTAGGACTAGCGTTTCTAAAGTCCTGAAAGAGCAGCGGTTCGATTAAGTTCGAATCGTCGCTCTTTTGCGTTATGGCGAGCCTTAGCCCTTTGGCCTGTGTTACACGCCACTACCTGAGACGGCCAAGCCTACGTACGGTATCTTGACTCGCCAGATAAACACTGAACGAAAACGCGAACCAGAGAGGTAAAGATGAAGCGATTTGTATGGTCGAAGCTGGGCATGATAGGAATATGAGCAATTCTCTTTTCATACCAGTTCTTGATAGCCGGGATACCGCCGGGGCAAGAAGAATAGTGGGGCGTGATTGCCAACGCGAAAGTAATCACGAAGATAATTGTCCTTAACTCCTTCATATGGCTTGGCCCCAAACACAACTAACTCAATTGCCGATACGTCGGGGGACTCGGGAGACTAGCCCCGATTTGATACCCTTAGCCGGCGGGCTAGCATTTCTAAAGTTATCGCGGCAGTAAAAGGGCGATGTAGGGCTTATCTTTCATTACCTGACCTCCACGGAAAAAAGCCGTTTGTCCCTAAGAGCAGCTTTTAGAGCCATGTTGAGCGGTTGCAGAGAATAGCAGGCCTAATAAAAACAAGGGTTTCCTGCAATGCAAAAATGCGACACCAGCGCTTTACATCGTGGAGATCGGAGACTCGAATTCTCTACCGCCCACTGAAGAAGCCCTGACCCAAT
>PKCQ01000037.1 GCA_002862265.1 Planctomycetaceae bacterium
TATCGTGGCTCGTCAAACCGTTTCCGCTCTGCAAGAGAAGTAATCTTTTACCCACCTGATTGGACCAAGTCATGTTTGTCGCAAAAGTAACCGGATCTGTCGTTTCGACCGAAAAGGTAGAGACCATGCGCGGTCACAAGTTACTGGTGGTCGAGCCATTTCGACTAGATCAGAGCGAAAGAGACAAGCTGGTGAGCACCGGTCGGACTTTCATCGCCGTGGATATGCTCGGTGCGGGAGTCAACGACTATGTTCTGATCTCTCAGGGTAGTAGTGCACGTTTCACGCCCGAGACGCAGAAGCTGCCGATTGATTGCGCAATTATCGGCATCGTCGACTCCGTGAACATCGAGAAGCTCCAAGTTTACTCGCGCAGCGAAGAAGAATAGTTCGAACAAGATTGAATTGCCTGCTGCAACAACTTAGCGAAGGCCCGGAAACAAATGGGCAATGGCGGCCTCACTAGTCTTACTAGGAATTCCTAAATGCAAATCAACGAAGACATTATTCGCAACGTCGTGACTCAAGTCATCCAAGAGGTTCGCGGCGGTACGGCTCCACAATCTTCCAACAATGACTCTGGTCGGTATGGTGTGTTTGACGATGCCAACCAAGCAGTCGCCGCGGCTCGCGAAGCTTTCGAAAAGTTGAGAATGCGGCCGATGGAAGATCGTAAGAAAGCGATTGAGATCATTCGCCGCATCTCAATCGAAGGTGCTGTTGAGCTCGGTACGATGGAGATGAATGAGACCAAGATCGGTCGACTTCAGCACAAGATCGAGAAGCTTGAAACGCTCGGACGTTTGTCACCTGGCACGGAGTTCATGTCGACTCAGGCCTACAGCGGTGACAAGGGCTTAGCCGTTATCGAACACGCCCCCTTTGGCGTCATCGGAGCTATTACACCTGTCACGCACTCCTTGCCAACGATCACTGGCAACGCGGTCAGCATGATTGCGGCAGGCAACACCGTTGTCGTCAATCCTCACCCAAGTGGTCGTAAAGTTGCGGCGGAAGGCGTTCGCCGGTTCAACGAAGCGATCTCGCGTGAGATCGGCATTGATAACTTGGTCTGTGTTATTCGCGAACCTACACTGGAAACTGCCAGCACGATCTTCGGTCATCGTGATGTCAGCTTGATCTGCGTCACCGGGGGACCCGCCGTTGGACGTGCTGCTTTGAACAGCGGCAAGCGAGCCATCGTGGCTGGGCCTGGAAATCCGCCGGTAGTTGTCGATGAAACGGCTGACCTAGATCGTGCGGCTCGCTGCATCATCCAAGGTGCTTCGTACGATAACAACTTGTTGTGCATCGCCGAAAAGGAGGTCTTCGTTGTTGAGTCGGTGTTTGACGCGATGATGGCTGCAATGGAGCGAGCTGGAGCCGTGCCACTTAATGGTACTCAGATCGATCGATTGACCGCTGCTGCTTTCCAAGAAGTCGGCGAGGACAAGCACTTGGCTCCAACCAAAGACCTTCTCGGTCAGGATGCGGCCAAGCTGGCTGCAGCCGCAGGTGTCACCATCGATCCAGGGACGGACTTAGTATATGGCGAAACTTCGAAGGATCATCCCTTTGTGCACGTCGAGCAAATGATGCCTTTCGTACCCTTCGTTCGCTGCAGCAATGTGGACGAAGCAATCGAGCTCGCCAAGTACTACGAGCATGGCTTCCGTCACACGAGCATCATCCACTCGCGCGATGTGCGAAACATGACCAAGATGGCACGAGCCTTGGACACCACTTTATTCGTCAAAAATGGACCCTGCATGAGTGCCCTCGGTTTGGGCGGCGAGGGTTATCTGTCCTTCTCCATTGCTGGCCCGACTGGCGAAGGAGTCACTACACCGATGACCTTTACCCGTGAGAGGCGTTGTAGCCTGATCGAAGACCTATGGATTTTGGGCAGCCCAGAGACAACCTAGCAGGCAAGGCCCAAACTTGCCATTTCGTTGGACACCGAACTCGCTTAACGCCCAGCCGAACAGGCCGGTTTGCTCCGGGAAGAGGCAGAATTCGACAACGAATGCCGCACAAGGAATAACGAATTTCAAAGTGAGAGAATGCAAGTCGCTTTAGTAGTCGGTCACAGCAGTTCCACGGTCAAGCATGAAACGCTTGCGCGTCAGAAGTTGCTCGTTACACAGCCGCTCATGGCAGACGGTGTCTCGCCGGATGGCGCACCGCTGCTCGTAGTGGATCGTTTCGGCGCTGGAGCAGGCGAAAGGGTGATCATCACCAGCGATGGCAAGGCGATTCGCGAGATGTTCGGAGTCGAAAACTCGCCCATCCGCTGGGCGGTACTAGGAATCGTAGATCCAACTTATGAATGAACCAGTTTTTTGCGCAACTCACTCTCCTCGGGGAGAGTCGTGAGGGACACGAGCGGAGAGGGGCCTTCCCTGCCCCAATTAACCGAACCTCCGCAAGCGGGAGGATAAGTCGCCAAACTTATGAAAACCAAGGCACCAGCTTGTTGCTAAGAAACCGAAGCGTAAGCGAGGAAGACGTGACCTCGGTGCCTCGCTGACGCTTCGTGTTATGAGAGCATTTTGAAGCTAAGACCAATTTGCATCCACCTATGACAATTACTTCTGCCGAAGTTGAAGCCATCGTACGAGTCGTCCTGCGACGTCTCGCTGGTGGAAATCTGTCATCCCCCAAGCATGCAGCGAGCGACGCAACCAGTCATGGAGGCGATGGAACGCTACCCGCCAGCACCTTGGTGCTCGATGAGCGACTGATCACGCTGGATTCGCTCAAAGGCAAGCTTGCTGACAAAACATCCCTGCAAGTTCCTCATAATGCTGTGCTAACACCAGCGGTGCTCGACGAGCTCCGTGGTCATGGCGTTGAGCTTCAGAAGGTCAACTTTGCCCCTTCGCCCAATACCTGGCCGGGAGGACCTGACTCCAGACTGCTGGTCGTTGCCGGTGGATCACTGCATGCCGCCCTAGGAACACTGGGCGAATTCACCGCTTGCAGTAAAAACTCACCCGCTGACGTGCGTCGCATCGCGGCTCACTTGAACTCAGGTGGCAAGGCTGCGATCTGGAACACCACCACGCCTTTTGCCGCAATTCGTGCTGCGGCAAGTAACTCCAGCCTCCAATCTGTTCAGTTGCACAGGTTAGAGGACTGGCAGCGAGCCGTCAGCCAGGCGGACCCGAACGTAGTCATCATCGATCAAGAATCCTGGAAAGCGAATCAAGTTCAAAAGTTGGCGCTCTTGATGCTAAGGAGATTGAAATGAGGATCTACAAAGTCATCGGTAATGTCACGCTTAGTCGATGTCATCCCAGCTACGAAGGCGCCGCCTTGCGATTGGCTGAACCGCAAGGCCACGCGACCTTGGGAGCTGAGCCACCGAAGGAACCAGACTTACTCGTCGTTTGGGATGATCGCTCTTCGGGCCCTGGAAACCTGGTAGCGGTCAGTGACGGAGCTGAAGCGGCCCAAGCCTTTCGTCCAGAGCTAAAACCTGTCGACGCATACTGTTCTGCAATCCTAGACCAAATTCACATCGACGAGAAAGTCGTCGAACAATTGAAACTTGCCTAGCAATACCCAACACCGAACAACTGAAGTCAAAACCAACCGGCAGCAGCCGCATTTAATGAGGAATTGAAATGGTAAACGCTCACAAAATCAAGCAAAACATTTGCGAAATTGGACGTCGCATCTACAACAAGGGCTTCGCTGCGGCTAATGACGGCAACATCACCGTTCGCATCAGTGACAATGAAGTGCTTTGCACGCCGACCATGCACTCGAAGGGTTTTCTGAAGCCTGACGACATCAGCACGGTTGATATGACAGGTAAACAAATAGCTGGCCGGAAG
The DNA here is from genome assembly GCA_002862265.1 of Planctomycetaceae bacterium. Lineage (GTDB taxonomy): Bacteria > Planctomycetota > Planctomycetia > Pirellulales > Pirellulaceae > Aureliella. Next base: position 3,843 of record PKCQ01000037.1, read on the forward strand.
AAGCGCAGTAGTGAAGCTCTTTTGCACTTGGAGATCTACAAGCAGCGGCCAGACATCAAGTCGGTTGTGCATTGCCACCCTCCACACGCAACTGCTTTCGCCGTGGCCCGCGAACCGATTCCTCAGTGTGTTCTTCCAGAAGTCGAGGTGTTCCTCGGGGATGTGCCGATTACGAAGTACGAAACACCTGGTGGACAGGCATTCGCTGACACGATCATTCCTTTCGTCGAGAAGAGTAACGTCATCATCTTGGCCAATCACGGCACCGTGAGCTTTGGCGAAGACGTAGAGAAAGCTTATTGGTGGACCGAGATACTGGATGCCTACTGCCGCATCTTGATGCTCTCTCGCCAGTTGGGCAAAGTCAATTACTTGGACCAACAGAAGAGTGTCGAGCTCTTGGAGCTGAAGGATAAATGGGGCTTCACCGATCCACGTTTGACCGAAGAATTCAAGGATTGCGACATCTGTGCCAATGACATCTTCCGCGAGAGCTGGAAGGAATCGGGCGTCGAGCGACAAGCCTTCGACGCACCCCCCGCAATGGCCGGCGCTATGGCTGGTTCCGCACCAGCAGCTGGTTCAAGCGCAAGTGGTTCAAACGCAGGTGGTACAGGAAACTTAGACGAAGAGCGTCTCGTGAAGTTGATTACGGATCAAGTCATGAGTCAGTTGAGTCAGTAGAGCAGCGCAGGTTTTTCACCTGTCAATTGAGACCATGGACCTACTGTTAAAAACAACCTACCCTCCTGCCGAAACGACCAGCGACCGGATGTCGCTTTCGGAGGGCAGGGTCGGAGCCCTAGCGAGGGGGAGTGCCCCTCTCCGCTCGTGTCTCTCCCCAAGGAGAGTAACTATGGGGCTAGTACTAAACTCCAATTAGCGAATAGAGCAAGAACATGAAAGTCAGCATTGTCGGTGGCGGCGGTTTGGTTGGTTCCTGTGCAGGATTTGCACTGCAGTGCGGTCAAGTCGCGCGAGAAATCGCATTGATCGACGTCAATACGGAACTCGCACTAGGTCAAGCTTTGGACATCCTGCATGGTGCCCCGAGCGTCGCCGATCAAGTTATCATCTCGGGTTCCTACGAGCACATTCCGTCTAGCGACGTTGTTTGCATCACCGCAGGTTTGCGTCGCAAGCCAGACGAGACACGGTTGGACTTGATCAATCGAAACACAGATTTGTTCGTACAGATCTTGCAGCAAGTTAAATCGGCTGGTCTCAAGCCATCTGCGAAAGTTTTGGTGGTCAGCAATCCTGTCGACATTCTGACTTACGTTGCAGCCAAATCGCTCGGCTTGCCTGAAACGCAGGTTTTGGGACTTGGCACGCAACTAGACACCATTCGATTCTGCAGCTTGATCTCGCAGCAGATTAATGTACCGCCGACTCAGACAAAGGCGCTGATTCTCGGGGAGCACGGAGACAGTATGGTTCCGATCTGGTCCAGCGCCGCAATCGGCGGATTGCCTCTAGAGAAGTACCCAGGTTGGAACAATAACTTGGCAAACGAACTGTTCAAACGGACCAAGGGCTCGGGGGCTGAAGTCATCAGCCGCAAAGGCGGAGCGGGAGGCGGC
>PKCQ01000532.1 GCA_002862265.1 Planctomycetaceae bacterium
TATCGAGTGACTTACCAAGATTGTTTCGAATCGTTGCCGAAAAAGTACGCTCGCGTCTACGACCGGGTCATGAATCAAGGCAACATGACGTTGCGTCGAGTTAATGTCGGTAAGGGTTTTACGCGCGATGCGAAGATTATCCAGGATATCTTCAATGATGCTTGGAACGAAAACTGGGGACACGTGCCGCTGACCGACCGCGAGTTCCGGCGGATCGCAAAATTCTTGCGACTGGTGTCTTGTCCTGAGCTATCTCTTATCGCCGAAGTAGACGGGGAGCCAGCCGGATGCTCCATCGTACTTTACGACGCCAATGAAGTCGTAAAAAAGATGAATGGCAAGCTGTACCCTTGCGGGTTTCTGAAACTGCTCTGGGGGCTAAAGAAAACCAACCGGGCACGCCTAATCATCATGGGTATGCGAGAACAGTATCGTTGCAAAGGCTACGACTTAGGATTCTATTTGCATCTTGTCGAGCAAAGCCAAGGTGTGAATCTAAACGAACTTGAGATGTCGGTCGTAGTTGAAACAAATCGAGCTTTGCTTCAAACGCTCGACAAGCTTCCGGGCGTCGAGCGATATAAGACTTATCGCATTTTCCAGAAATTTTTAGCCTGAAAACTAATCGCTTTCTGCTTTTCGGGCTCTTAATGCGTCGAAGAACACATCTATTCGGGCTCGGGTTGTCGAATCGTCTCCGCGGGTGTCGGGCTGCCGCGTAATCTTGGCAGCTGCTGAAACTGCTTTCGCATTGCACAGTGGAACGAAACTCGTTTTAGCTAAAGCCCCAACTTCATGGAGCGGCGAAAGCCCGCACTCCGGCGCATGAAAAAAGGCTGTTTCGCAAGCAGCCGTGCTTACGAACCAGCCCAAATTTCTGAAGTCGTGTTCGGTCAGTGGCTCACCATCGACGTGAACGGCTTATATAACGCCGCCGTGCACACGGTAAGGCGTCATGTGGTCAGGTTGATCGACCATCCAGAAACGCTCCCATTCCTGCAGAAGCAAACGCAGGTTTTCTGAAGTGTATACCAACTGTTCCGCACGTCGCTCGGGGTTCGCAGAATAGATCGGGATAGCACAACCTACACTTGTAGACATGCAACCCAAAAGTAAAGCAGCACAAATCCAGCGTCGCATTCTAGCTCCTCCGTGAACAAAATCGGCCAATCCCTTGGCGCTCAAATTGAGCAACATGTTTTCCAGCCAATTCCTCAAGATGTGCTTGGAGGACTCGAGCTGTCATGATTTGGTGGTTGAGGAGTCGTACCATCCGTATTGGTGGGTGGCGGACCCTCGTTCATTTGCATTTCCGCTTGGCGGTTCGCCGCGTCTTCAAGCTCCTGAACGCGAGCTTCCATCTCTTTCCCAGGCTTAAAAGTCACGACGAACTTCTCAGGCACGTCAACTTGCCGACCGGTGCGTGGATTGCGGGCCTTACGTGCTTTGCGACTCTTGACCTGGAATACGCCAAAGTTGCGAAGCTCAACCCGCTTTTCGTCCAGTAAGGTTTCGACAATGCCATCAAAGGTAAGCTGCACAATCTCTTTTATTTGAAGTTGTGTCAGCCCAGTCTTATCTGAAATCGACTTAACGATCTCTTTCTTGGTCACTTCATCTCGCTCCAGAGAAGGTCTCGCAAATGTCCTAAGTCATTTGCGGGCAACAACTTAATATCGCCGAAGATAATGGTCACCAAGTGATGCGTCAAGGTCTGCAAGCTATGTTTAGGCCCCTCTGGGGTCTCACCCAATGCCGCTAAAATCGAGTCGCACATTGCTGTAATCGTCAGCACAGGCCACAAACTTTATAAAATCCATCCATTCCCTGCCCCTGTCGCCACGCGAAAGATCAAATCGATCGAAACTTCGCAAATACCGTTTCAGCACGCACTTCGACGTCCAACCAAGCCAGCCTATCTTGACCAACCTTCCTAATGACGAGCGATTCCTTCGGCTGTCGCGTTGGGCTGCCTTCCTCTTGTTCCTAATTCTTCCAGCAGTTGGCTACTGGGCCGCTCAACTGCGGGTTGGAACAACCTTTGTTGAAGCATGGCTGCCAGGCGACGACGACGCCCGAACCAAGTATCGAGAGTTCCGGCAGCAATTCGGGGAAGATCAATACTTAATCGTGAGTTGGCCAAGTTGCACGATCTCTGACCCGCGATTGCAGGAGATGGACGAGCAATTTCGACTGCTTGCCTCCACGCATCCAGAACTTCATATCTCCAGCGTTGTCAATTCCCAGGCAGTGCTCAGCACGCTCGTCGACTCGCTGAACAGTGCTACAAAGAACCAGCAACAAAGCGTTCTAGAAGTCGCCAAGGAGAGATTGCGTGGAATTGCATTAGGCAAGAAAGACGAGGCCTTTGTTTCGCTGGCACTAGCCCAAGCGGAGGTAAGGACCAGATCCAAGTTGATAGAGCACATTCGCCGCATAGGCAAGGTGGTCCTAGGCGACGAAAAACTGATCTTGGCTGGAGAGCCATTTCAAATTCATATCATCGACAAATCAAGTCGCGAAACGATGCGAAGACTGGTACCGCCCTCGGCATGCTTGGCTATGTTCATTGCTTGGCTTTGCATTCGCCGCGTTTCACTAACGTTGATTGTCATGGGGTTTGCCGGTCTCGGGCAGCTCATGGGAATGGCTTCGGTAAGCCTATTCGTCGGCGAAATGGCAGTGGTGCTAGTCGTACTACCAACTTTGGTTTTTATGCTTACGCTTTCTGCCAGCGTGCATCTAGCCAGCTATTTTGTTCGCGCCGACCGCAAGAACTCTAGCTCGGCTGGAGTTCAGACAGTTCGCATTGGCGGCTGGCCTTGTTCCCTAGCAAGTCTTACGACTGCGATTGGATTCGGCTCACTTGCCACCAGCCAACTTGCTCCTGTTTGGCGATTCGGTGCCCTGTCTGCCATCTCTTTGATCGCCACCACAGCCTTAACACTCTCAGCTTTTCCCTATGTCTCTCAGCGTTTTACCAAACTGACGCTGTGGAAGCGAAAAACCACAGAGGATGCTGAGAAAACATTGAATGGTCTAGGTACCACAACACTTGATGCTGCTGCGAACACGATTGCAGACTTCACCAATAAATTCAGCTTACTTATCAGTTTGATCGGAATCTTAGTTCTGGTGCTCAGCAGCCTTGGACTTGGGCGTTTGAAAACCTCAACTGAATTCCAGCATATGTTTCCGCCGGAAAGCGAAGCAGTTGAGAACCTGCTCTGGATCAAAGAACATCTAGTTCCCCTGGATTCGCTTGAATTACTAGTCAGCTTACCACACGCAAAGGGTACGGGAGTCGACTTCGACGAGCTGCTACTTCTTGAAGAGCTGCAAACTCAGCTCGCTACGCTTACAGGAGTTGACTCTGTTTTCTCAGCTAGCAGTTTTCTACCTCCTTTGCCTCGCCAAGGTGGAATTGGAAACACATTTCGCAAGACGCTCTTTCGGAGTAAAGTGGAATCGCAGCTTCCAGAATTGAAGGCACGCGGCCTGGTCTCAAACGAAAACCATCGAAACACATGGCGTTTTACCCTACGTTTGAGCGAGACGCAAAACGGGAGCTTCTCGGCACTGCGAGCGAAACTTGACGGTCGCGTCCAATCAATCCTAAAAGATTCAGCTGCCGCTGCTTCCTTGAAAAACCGATATAAACCGCCACTTGGCTACGAAGTGACCGGCCTGCGAAGCATTGTGGATAAAGCTCACTATGCTTTGATCTCCGATTTGGTCACCAGCTTTGCCGCAGCATTTTTACTCATCACGCCCATCATGATGTGGATCGCAGGCGGCATCATTCGAGGCCTAATTTTGATGATTCCGAATGTTCTCCCTGTAGCCCTTGTATTTGGCATCATGGGCTGGGCTGGTGTGAAACTGGATGTGGCAAGCATCCTGACCGCCAGCGTGGCACTTGGGATCGCAGTGGATGACACCTTGCACTTCGTCATTGGATTCTTGCGGCGAAGGCAATCTGGCGATAGTCCGGATGCGGCTACACATTATGCAATCGTTGTGTGCGCCAAACCAATGCTGCAAACGACGCTGATCTGCTCGGCGGCGATGGCACCGTTTTTCTTCAGCGACTTTCTGCCAACTAGCAAGTTCGCCTTGCTGATGATCCTGATCCTATCCGGCGCAATCGTAGGAGACTTGTTACTCCTTCCGGCGATACTGCAGAGTCCTTGGGGGCGACGCATTGGCATGAACGGCCGTGAGAATCAAATTGGGATCGAAGAGTGCGACGCACCAAGCTAAGCTCGTGGTCTGCTTTGCTGCATTTTCTTCTTCTCTCTTGCGTTTTGATGAACAACCCGAATTCAACGAAACCTGCTGACAAAAAGCCTGTCGCCAAAGCTTGGATCGACGTCGGTGGGACTTTCACTGACTGCTTCGTCCTCGTCGGCAAATCGGACCTTCGCAGCTGCAAGGTCCTTAGCAGTGGCCACGTTCCGATTTCAATTGAAACCTCATCGCAAGTCGGAACGAACAGCAACCTTCAGTCGCGGGAAGTCAGGCAAGACACTCCTGACTTCTGGACCGGCGCGTGTCTACGCGTTTTGGATGCAGAACAGACAGAGCTCGCGCATCTCACTGTGCTGGCTTTTCAACCGTCAGAAAGCGGCGCGTGCCACTTGTTGCTTGATGGGCAACTCCCAGAGGGGGGCTCGCACTTCGAACTCGACGCTGGCCTGGAAGCACCCGTGCTTGGAATCCACCGCTTGCTTGGAGTGCCAATTCAAGAACCCTTGCCGCCGCTTAAAGTGCGTCTCGGAACAACTCGTGGCACCAACGCACTGCTAACCCGCACTGGAGCTAGTATGGTGTTTGCAGTGACTGCTCCCTTCCGCGATCTCATGACCATTGGCGACCAGACGCGCGACGACCTTTTTGCCCTGGACATCGAGAAGCCAGAGCCGCTGGCCGAATCGGTTATCGAGATTCACGAGCGACTGGACGCCGATGGTAAAGTCCTACTCGAGCTCGACGAAGAAGCTGCTGCCGCGACTCTTAAGGAAGCCTTTGAGCGAGGGCAAACATCCCTTGCGATCTGCTTGATGCACTCTTATGCAAATCCAGCACATGAACAACGAATCAAAGAACTTGCGCAGCAAGTCGGCTTTCAAAACATAAGCGTATCCTCGCAGCTCGCTCCGCTAATCGAAATTATCGCGCGAGCCCAGACGACGATCGTTGATGCTTACTTGAGCCCGATCATCCGTCAGTACCTGAGAGACTTGCTGCAGCAGTTTGGCGGAGAGCCAAATGTAGACTTACAAGTGATGACTAGCGCAGGTGGCATGGTTCCTTGGCAGCGTTATTCGGGTAAGGACTCGATACTATCCGGACCTGCGGGCGGCGTGCGGGCGCTTCAGGCTTTGGCTGCTG
>PKCQ01000534.1 GCA_002862265.1 Planctomycetaceae bacterium
GGATGGGCTCCAACAACGGAAGTGAAATTGTTCCATCGGCAAGAATTGTGATTGGAAATCCCGTCGAGGGTGGGAGATCACTACCTTGGTCAGGGAACTGAACCGGTGGCAGCGGCGGCACAGTGCCAGGCTCCGCAAAAGGCAAAATCTGGTCGACGGCAACACCCAGAATGTCACCAGGCCCCAGTATGTAGTTCCGTGGAGCTTCTTGGCCGAGGAGGGTGAGGTCAATCGGTATCAGGCTATTCTTCTCTTCTTCGAAGAACTGCTTCGGCAATCGTTTGGCGGGAATCCCACTGATAGGCTGTGTTAAAGCAGTACAGCCTGTCATGAAGAGCGTCAGTAGGCATATGCCAAACAACCTTACATTCCGGTGCATCGTACCAATTGCCTTCTCTGAAGTTGTGGCAACCATGTTTATCTGCCGTGAATTCATGGTTCGAAGTCTCTTTGTTCCGAGCGGTTTTTCTGATGCTGTTCGAAGTCCTGGCGACCGCGAGCGTTGCAGTATCTTGTGCGTTGGAGCATCCGAAGCCTAAGGTGTAGTTGGGTCCAGTATTCCTGCTCCGGTTCCGCTCTCACCAGCTGGTGCTGGCGACTGTAAATCGTTAGCAGCACCATGCACCTCATATCCTTCCACTACAGCCCCGGGGAGCAATCCGCTGTTCGGATCAGGAATGGGATAGACAGCACCTTCGTGACCGAAGATTCCATGCTGCTGGCACTGTGCCTGCATTCCGGATGACATAGCGATTTGATTCCAACTGCCTACACCATCTTCTTCTGCAGCGCGAGCTCCGTGTGGGTAGCCGGCAAACCAAGCTGCGGTTCGAGCTTGCCCCTCAGCCGATTGGAACTGCCAGCTCCAATACTGCTGTGGTGGAAAAGCAGGTGTACACTCGCCACCGCCATTCGCTACGTCTTCGTAGCCAGCTCGAAAACCAGCACAGAAATCAGCCAAGTGGCGTTCGTGGCAAAAATGATGCTTGCGGCGATGCCATGCCTTGAGTGAAAACGATCGATTGCGTAGGTTGACGACCGCGTCGTTCCAGCCACCGCTGCTAAGGCATCTAATCCCTGAATGCAACGAACTGCAACCAGAGAAACTAGAGACCAACATGAAGGCGGCACAGATCCCAGCCAAGAGTTTTCGTTTCCGACAGAGCGTCTGCGGCACTCCTGCTGGAGAAAGCGAAACTGAGCCTTTGGATCCACTGAACATCGATTTCCCCCTCGATTTCTCTCATGCTCCAGCTCCGCGAACGACCGCCAATTGAGCGGACGGAGCGATAGCACTACTGCTCTTAAAGAGCAAGACGCAGTCTTAAGATCGTTCTCTAAGCTGTATGGAGTTGAGAAATTCTGCCGTTTATGACCATCTTTCCAGTGATTCCGAATGCCATTCCGGTGTCGGTGAATCGGTTTCTGCGGATTAACAAACATGCCGACGTGGATGTCGAGTCATTTGCCGTGCACGTTTTGCTCCCGGCTTGCTATCATTGCGGAATAATAGTCATGCTCAATTGTCCCTATTCAGCATAGGCCCGATGTCGGAAAAACGACGTAAAGTAGGCGCCGGAAAGTCAGCGCGATCCGAGTTCGTTCGGCCGCGAAAAAAAAAGCCCCAGACAGAGCAGCAAGTTCCCGCTCCCATCGAGCTGGGTAGAAACGTCGCACGAACACTGTTGCTGACTTTGGTTGCAGCTTCTCCGTGGTATTACGGCTCAGCGACCTGGGGAGCCCAAATCCTGTGCACCCTTGCTGCTGTCTTAATCTTGATCCTAGCTATTTTGTTCGCCCCCAAAGTGGGGCGGGGAAATGTTCTCTACAGAGGCCTGACGATTCTGATTTTGTTTGGGCTAATCCAGACGCTACCGCTGCCGACGAGCATTTGGAATTGGCTTTCTCCGAATGCAAGAATTGAGGCGAAGATAGACGCGTTGGCAGAGGAGCTACCGTTTTCAGCGATCTCCAGTCCTCTGCTCGACACTGAGCCCACTATCGAACGGATTGCTAGCCCTTCGACAATCAGTATCGCACCTAAACAAACCCAAGCCACTCTAGCTGTTTTCGCATCTGCATTGGCGATTCTATGGTCGAGCGTGATGTTGATGAACAGCCAGAAATGGCAGATTCGGCTGCTTTTGGTTCTCAGCGTTTCTGGCGTCGCCAACGCTATATACGGAATTTTACAAACACTGAGTGTTATCCCACTGATGCCTGGAGTGGAAGTAGCTCAAATCAGCACATTTGTGAACCGCAATTCGGCACCGCAGTTTTTCTCGATCGCGGTTGGAAGTTGCTTCGCACTTCTGATCTGGTGGATCCAAAGCAAGGAGTCGACCGTTTCGAGGAAATTCGATGTGCGTTACCCGGCACAAAACATTATTGCCCGCTTTCGGCGGCGTCTTGAAACTCTAGCCAGTGAGTTGGACGTGCGTAGCGTGATTTCCTTGCTGGCAATTGTACTTTTGTTCACCGCAGTCCTTGCGTCCACAAGCCGTGGTGGCGTACTCGCCTGCGGACTAGCTTGCCTCATCATGACGGTGAGGCTACTCGGTGACTTTCGCTCGGGCAAAATTGGCCTGGCGTTGCTCGGCTGTGGAGTGCTTGCGATTTTGACTCTAAGTGCCATTGGCTTGCGGTCAAGCACTGGTCGAAGGCTGTCAACTCTCAACGAAGAATTGCACCAATTCTCAAACGTTCGGTTTGACTTGTGGCAAAGCATTCTTTCGCATTCGGAATTTTGGCTAACAGGCTCTGGACATGGGACTTTCCACTTTGCTGTGCTAACCTGCGATTTTCCATTTCGCACCGGCTGGTTCATGCATGCCGAGAATTTGTATGTCGAAGCAATGACGACTTTTGGACTCGTCTCGCTGTTTGTATTTGCGGGTTTGCTCGGTTTCCTGTACTGCCAAATGCATCAAACAAATGACCGACATGTCATGCATATTGCGGCCTTATTTCCGATATGTGCCATCGCAGCTCAGAGCATGGTCGACTTCAGCCTAATTCTGCCTGGCTTGTTCATTCCAATCGCGGCGTTGGTTGGAACGCTCGAGCATGAAGCTAAGGATTTGCCCAAATGGTATGTCCTTCCCGAATGGGAAAAATGGCTGTCCATCTCACTCATCGGAGCTGCTGTGTGCATTGGTATAGGACCAATGCATGACTTTGTTTTAGCTGAGCAACTGGCGCGTCAGCAAGACAATACCATCACCTATGACAGCGAGTTCGAAGTCGCACGGCAGGAGCAACTAAGATTCGGGCAGTATGTTTTTCAGTCGGCACCATGGCCAGAGGAGTTTGAAGAAGGCCAGCGACTGACGCTGTCTCGTCCCGATGTTTGTTTGCCTTTGATGCGGCACGAGGCTGCAGTGCCTGCTCTTGTCCAATTGGCAAATGCAGGCCCCGAGGCATTTGAGTACTTGCGCGAGACTGCCGAGCCAATGTCGAAAACCATTGAGCAGTCTCCGCTTGATTGGCGCGCTAGCTGGGGCTTGCTTCGTGCCGATTTGCACTTTCTTTCTCAAAGCGAAAGGGGGAGAAACCTGGCAAGGCTTTACCTTTTGTCTTCCCACAAACCTGAACTGTTGTGTGATGTGGGGAACCACCTACTTTGGTCTGGTGAAAAGGGAATCGGCAAGCGATTTTGGCAGAAAGCAGTGCGAAAAGAGCCGAGACTGGCCCAAAAAGCTATCCAGCTCGTTCCTTTAGTGCTCGAGAGTGAAGAGTTGATCTCGTTGTTACCCGAATCGCCATTTGTCAGGATCAATGCGGCATTTTCGCTACAGAAGAAAGGTTTGTCAGAAAACGCAGACACAATGTTGCGATTGATCGACTTGAAGTCGGCACTGTTGCAATCTCGCAGCCCACAGCAATGGCAAGTGACTGGTCGGCTTGCCGAAGCCCAACAAGATTGGGAGATCGCAGCGGACTGTTTTCTTACTGCAGCAGGATTGGATGCGACCAATGCAAATTTGCGCTGGCGTGCAAGCAAAGCTCTCTTGCGTGTAAATCGCTTCACCGAAGCCATGCGAGAAATCAATCGAGCTCTACGTAAATCACCAGGGTCTGCGGCTTATACAAGAACGAAAGAAGCGATCCACGCTGCGATGGCGAAGGCTGAGGGTCTATCCAAACCTCTTTAAGTCTTTCAACAGAATATCTCCGTCGATCTTATTGCCTGTCAAATTTCTTCATCCCTCCAATCTATCCCGCGCTGCAAAATTCACAGCTGTCGAATTGGTAGCTAACTTTCACCAAGCAATATATCCCGCACAATCCCCATCCAAACCAAAATCAATCAGAATTACAACACCGCACCTTCATGACTAAATACACCAAGATCTTATAATTCGGCTCAAAGGTTCGGTCGTGTTTTTTTAAAAGTCCATCCGATGGCTCAAATTTCTAATGACAACGTGAATATGTCGCCCCCGGAGTATTTCAGGGATGGAGATGACGCCGCACAGAATGGCTTCGACATCGTGCAAACCCTCTGGCGCTGGAAATGGTTACCAATTTTCGGCTCCATTATCGGTGCTGGACTTGGGTTTCTGTATTTCACCAAGCAGCCCAAGACTTACAGGGCCGAGGCATTAGTACAGGTTGTCAACTCGCTTCCGTCGCCTCCGACCCGCGGTGATTACTACGATCCCAACGAGGTGATTTCGGCCAGTACCCGTTCAGACGAATCATTGATCATTCGAAGCCAGAAGGTTCTTGAGAAAGCCGTCGCCAGCGGACAGCTGACCAACAGAGGAGTCTTTGCCGGATATTCCGTCGACTCAATTGTCGCCGAGCTTCAAGGAACTTCCGATCTCGTGATTGAACCTGCCGCGAAAGATGCGAGTACCATGCTAATCCGTATCGGCTACACCTGCACCGATTCCGAATTAGCGGCCTCGGTCGTCAATGCAATCGTTGACGGATACGGTGAATACCTTTCGGAGGAGTACCAGTCGGTTGGCAACAAGATCTACGAAGTAGTCAACGAGGGGCAACAGTCGCTCGAGAAAGAGTATAAGGACCTGTATGCGGAGATGCTCAAACTGCAGGAGCAAAACCCGGATGTGATCTGGACCTCGGAAGGGGCCACTGATCCCTATGCTGTAAACTATGCGATCGTAAGCAAAGAGCTGCTACAAATTCAACTGCGACAAAAACGATTGGCCAGTACCCTAACGCATATTGAGGATGCAGTGGAAGCAGGTCGCTCTGCTGAAACGATTCTTTTAATGCTCTCCACCTACGACGACGCAAGTATGGCCGATTACTATTCGATTCAACAGGAAGAGCAAAACAACAATAGCTTTATCCCTTCGCGGCCTGAACTGAAGCGGACATTCGAAACCGAATCTGCTCGTCTTGAACGCAACGAAC
>PKCQ01000019.1 GCA_002862265.1 Planctomycetaceae bacterium
CGACGAGCAGCTGATGAAGCTCAGCAAGGAAGGGCAGCTTTACCTTTCTTTAGCAGAGATGCAGACGATCCAAAAGCATTTTCAGGAAGCGGGGCGCGAGCCGACCGACATAGAGCTCGAGACGATTGCGCAGACGTGGAGCGAGCACTGCAGCCACAAGACCTTGGCTGGCCGGATCTCCTACAGCGATGAAAACGGCTCCCGACACTTTGAGAACATGCTCAAGGAGACGATCTTTGAGGCAACGCAGAAGATTCGTGCCGATCTCGGCGACAAAGACTGGTGCGTCAAGGTATTCTCGGACAACGCTGGGATCGTCACTTTTGATGACGAATACCACGTTGTTTTTAAAGTGGAAACACACAATCACCCAAGTGCTATCGAGCCTTACGGTGGAGCCAACACTGGCATTGGTGGTGTCATCCGTGACCCCTTGGGGACGGGGCTGGGTGCGAAACCCTTTTGCAACACAGATATTTTCTGTTTCGCACCCCCAGATACCGATCCCGAAAGCCTGCCGCCCGGCGTATTGCATCCTCGTCGAGTCATCAAAGGCGTCGTTTCAGGCGTTCGCGACTATGGCAATCGCATGGGGATTCCAACGGTCAATGGCGCCGTTTACTTCGACCCCCGGTATCTCGGTAATCCGCTTGTCTACTGCGGCAACGCGGGGCTGCTGCCTGTAGACAAAGTAGAAAAGGCTCCGCAGGCGGGTGATTGGATTGTGGCTATCGGCGGTCGCACCGGCCGAGACGGTATTCACGGTGCAACATTCAGCTCTGCCGAACTAACGAGTGAAAGCGAGAGCATCTCGGGCGGCGCCGTCCAGATTGGCAACGCGGTCACCGAGAAGATGGTTCTGGACGTGCTGCTGCAGGCACGCGACGAAGATCTGTACTCGGCGGTAACCGACTGTGGAGCCGGAGGGTTTAGTAGCGCGGTTGGCGAGATGGGCGAGACGATCGGCGCCGAAGTCTGGCTCGAACGAGCCCCGCTGAAGTACGAAGGCCTGAGCTACACCGAGATCTGGATCAGCGAAGCTCAGGAAAGAATGGTGTTCGCTGTTCCTCCAGCCAAGCTCGGACGCATGAGGGAGATTTGCGAGGCAGAAGGTGTCGAAGCCTGTGTGATCGGCCAGTTCACTCCGACGGGCTTGCTGCGCCTAATGTACAACGGCCAGGAAGTTGGTGTGCTTTCGATGGAGTTCATGCACGACGGCCGGCCTCCCGTGATCCGTGAAGCAAGCTATGCCCCGCCAGAAGTGACTCAGACGGAAGTGCCTGCTCTAAATACCTCCGAGGCAGATTCAGCACTCAAGAAGATTCTCGGTTCGCTGAATGTGGCGAGCAAGCATTGGATCATTCGCCAGTACGATCACGAGGTCCAAGGCGGAAGTGTGATCAAACCACTCTGCGGTCCTGAAACAAATGGTCCAAGCGATGCTGCTGTGGTGCGACCGCGACTAGACAGTCGCCGAGGAGTCGTGATTAGCTGTGGGATGAACCCTAATTACGGTGACTACGATCCGTATCACATGGCCGCCAGTGCAATTGACGAAGCGGTTCGTAATTGTGTGGCTGTTGGCGCCGATCCCGACAAGATCGCAATTCTGGATAACTTCTGTTGGGGCAACACGGATCATCCTGAGACGCTCGGATCTTTGGTGCGTGCTGCCTTGGCTTGTTACGATGTCGCCGTGGCTTGGAAGACGCCGTTTATCAGCGGCAAAGACAGCCTGAACAACGAGTTCACCTCGATGGATGAAAGTGGCGAGAAGCAAAAGATTGTCATTCCGCCTTCTCTTTTGATTTCCGCCATGGGTCAAGTGGCTGATGTCGCAAGTTGCGTGACAATGGACTTCAAGTCCTCTGGAAACTCGATTTACCTTATCGGCGACACCAAGTGTGAGTTCGGTGGTTCTCACCTGTATCAAGCACTTGAGCTCACCGGCGGTTCAGTTCCACAGGTTGATGTTGTCGCGGCGAAGAATAATTTCGATTTCGTTCATGCGGCGATTGGCTCTGGTACGATCCGAGCTTGTCATGACTTGAGTGAAGGCGGGCTGGCCACGGCGCTAGCCGAGATGGCATTCGCGGGGCATCTTGGCGCAGAGGTCACATTGCCGGATGGTTGTGCGACCGAATTGTTATTCGCCGAGAGCAACAGTCGTTTTTTGGTTGAAGTGGCCGCCGATAAGCAAGCGGAGTTCGAATCACTGATCGGCGATGCACCAGTCGTTCAGCTCGGTCAAGTCAATGCTGGGCAAGAAATCAGAGTTCGCCAAGGAAACGGGGAAGTGCTTCGCAGCGACTGGCAAGAGTTGTTTCAGGCTTGGCATTCTCCATTAGACTGGAGCTAGGCTGCCCGATACAAGCATGACGCGCAAGCGAGTGAGTCAGCAACTCACCGCATCGTGAATACTTGCTGGAAATTTTACGACGTGTACATCGGGAATTGTTCGTTGGCAGGGTCGCATTCGATTGGATCAAGCAGATCCGCAAGCTCACTCGCTTGCGCATCGTGCTTGTATTGTTTCAGAGAGGGAGCTCGTGTCGGCCAAGAAACGCAAAAGCAAACCGAGCGGGACACGCAACCGCGAAACCGCGAAAGCTAAGGCTTCTAACGACAGCGGGGCGAAGCGGGCGGTGTGGCCTGCCTATGTCAGTGCCCTGCTTCTCTGGCTGAGCTTTGCTCCCGCGCAATTTAGCTTTCTGGCCTGGATCGCACCCATCGGCTGGCTCAGTTTCATCGGCCGTGAAAAACTGGGACGACGCGAATACTTGCACCTGTGGCTCAGCGGCAGCTTATTCTGGCTAGGGACGCTCGAAGGAATACGCCTCGCTTACTGGCCCTTGTATCTCGGCTGGGTCGCTCTTTCCCTTTATCTAGCCGTCTACGTTCCACTTTTTGTCGGACTGACGCGTGGGCTTGTGAAAAGGAAAGTTCCGCTAGTTCTGGCTGGACCGTTGATTTATGTTGGCTTGGAGTTCGTCCGTAGTTACATGATAACGGGCTTCTGCGCTAATATGCTGGCACACACGCAGGTACCACATCCGTGGGTAATTCAAATTGCCGATCAATTCGGTGCCTACGGAATTAGTTTCGTTGTAATGAGCGTAGCAGTCGGCATCTTTGAAGCTTCTCAGTTTCGCAGGTCGTTGCCAGCCCCAAGTGAGCCAGAAATAACTTCACCCAACGGATCAGGTAGGTTGGCCTTACTGCTACCTGGAATCCTGCTTGGAGGCACCTTAGCGTATGGCCAACACAAGGTCAGTGAAGGCGATGCCTTGGCTGCCGAGCGAGAGCCGCTTCTGCGAGTTCTCTTGGTGCAAGAGAATACTCCGACCATGTTCGATGTGACGGACGAAACCGTCATGTCCAGTTGGCTCAACTACTTGGATGCAACTCGTCGCGAGGCATCCAAACACGGTGGAGCAGACTTGGTCGTTTGGCCCGAGTCGACTTTTACCGCGGGCGTGCCATGGGTGGAACCGGAATTACCCGATAAGCTACCATCTGTTGGCGGCTCCCAGATGGAGCGGGCAAGGGCAGTAGCCTTTATTGACAACACGATGCGTGAGATTACGTTTCGCTTTTCCCAGGTCGGTGAAGCGGGCGCTGGCGTTGATCTAGGAACGAATGCCAAGGCGAAAAGATCGCATTTGTTGCTTGGGTGTGACTCACTGCGAATTGAGCCGGATCGTATCTATCGCTTCAACTCGGCGCTTTGCGTCAACTCCGCAGGGGAATTGATCGGCAAATACGACAAAGTGCATCGCGTGATGTTTGGAGAGTATTTTCCGCTAGGACCTTTGCTTCAATTCTTACGAGAAATATTTTCGACGATTGACGCGGGAAACGCCCCCAAGTCCTTTGACATTGAGGACGTCCTGGTGTCGCCCAACATTTGTTTTGAATCGATGATGCCGCGAGTCATCCAGCGGCAGGTAGCTCAACTTGCGGATCGCAGTGCAGCACCCGACCTGCTGGTGAATCTTTCCAATGACAGTTGGTTTCATGGCTCGGCGATGCTCGACCATCATCTGGCTTGTTCGATTCTGGTTGCGGTCGAGAACCGCCGGCCCCTCGTGGCGGCTGCGAACACTGGAATTTCTGCAGAGATTGACGGCTGCGGCCGCGTTGTGCAGAGGACTGAAAAAAATGCGGTCACCGGGTTGCTGGCCGAACCGAAAGCAGATGGTCGAGGCGGATTGGTGCAGAGCCTGGGTTATCCGCTAGGCTGGGCTGGTCTCCTCGCTGTGCTAATTTCTTCGGTGCTGATTTGGCCCTCCAGGAAGAGCAAGACCTGAGACATTCCCAGCGAGTGGCTATTTATGGGGGTGCGAATTTCGGTGTTCAGGAAGTGTCGCTGGGTAGGTTTATACCGATTTCGAAGGAAAATCAGGTCTTCGGCTGATGAGTCGAACAGATCGCTGGAATGATGTTCCTTAAAATTTGACGGTCCGAACGTGCGTAAATAGACTAAATCCGTATCCATACAGCCCGAATCGTAAGCGGCGGTACTCAACCTCGGATCAACCCCTCTTTTCTCGGATCCTAACATGGCAGTTCGCGACAGGAATCTATTCGCTTGGCAGGCGTACGTTATCACGATGTCTTTCGTGTCGGTCGGCCTTCTTGTCCTGACCTTCCTCCTCTGGAGCAAAAACAGCGCGGTCAGCAAGATCAACGAAGATCGGCAGACTCAGCTTACAGATGCTGGCAACAAATTCGCTTTAGAGGAGCAGCGCACAAGGCGACTGCTGGCGATGATGGGTAATGATTACCCAGCTACCAGCCCATCCGACCAAGAGCTTGAGAGTATGGAGCAACAATTCAAGGGTGACGAAAAGCTCGCGCAAGTTGAAAAAGACTACAAGGAGGCAATGCAGCTCTTCCCCCCTCAGACGCTTCCAAAAGACAGGACGTTAATCAAGTTGCCGCGGACGCTTGTGAACGGAATCCGGGTTGTGAACAGCGACCTAGTGACTGCACGAGCCGAGATTGCCTCGCTTCAAGCAAAATTGGCTGCAGTTACGAAGACTGAGACGGAAGCTCGCCAAGCCGCCGTGGCGGCCAAGCTGAAGGCGGAACAAGATCTGCAGGCGGCTCGCCAATCGCACACGACTGACCGCAACCGCTTGAACCAAGAGAAAGAAGCTGCGATCAAGAGCTTCAATGACTACCGTGGCACGGTCGAGCAAGAGAAGAAGGCGTTGCGAGACAATATCACCGCGTTGACAAGCGCGAATGCTCAGCAAAAGGTAACTATCGACTCGCTCGCTGAGAAGATTCGTGAATATGAAAACATCAATTTCGAATCACCTCAGGGCAAGATCGTCAAAGTTCTGGACG
>PKCQ01000622.1 GCA_002862265.1 Planctomycetaceae bacterium
TGATGCAGCTGCTGCAGGACTGCCAATCGCTGTATGCTTCGGCCGGTCGCCACATCCTGGAGTATGGCTCTGATACCACCCAAGACTCACAAAAGTACTTGGAACTTTTAACTGATCTTCATCGCGGAGTTGTGGTAAAGACGCTGGTAGAAATCGCCCACGCTGATCGCCACTGGAATCAGCCGGAACGCGAAGTAGCCATGCTCGTACTGAGACACGTGTGGGGAGTGCAGATCGACGAAGAAGGGTTGTACAAGGCACTTCAAAATGTTGTGAAGCATGCAGAGGTCTTGAAGTGATCTGAGCTGTGCAAACCCTTCGTACAACATGGCTTTCTGAGACACGAAGCAGTCGAACTGCGATCTCTGGTTGTGCGTCTTGCCCACGTTATTGCCAAAGCAGATGGACGCGTCTCGCCAGCGGAGATGCAACGACTTGAGAAACTCACCGAAGATCTCACTGCAACCTTGGAGTCCACTTCTCGAGTCAATCAAAGCGGCAGTCAAGCTCGCATTAGAAAAGATGCTCAGACCCCAGGTGGAGCGAATTCAGCTTTCGTCGAGTCAATTCGCGCTGGAAAAAAGAAAAACTCTGCTGATGATGTTAACTCGGCGTGTGTGCCTATTGCTCTTCCGGCGGAGGAGGAGAAAGAGCGGATGTTTCAGGAAGCTCGGCAGGAGTTAGACTCGTTGATCGGGCTCGACTCACTGAAAAAAGATGTGAAGCAGTTGATGGACTTTCTGCAAGTCCAGAAAGCAAGGAAAGAACACGGCTTGCCAAACGCGGCGATCAGCTTTCATGCAGTTTTTGAAGGCAATCCCGGCACCGGCAAGACAACGGTGGCTCGTATCATTTCCCGTTTACTCTGCGGACTAGGCATTTTGGAGGTGGGGCACACCGTTGAAACAGATCGTTCCGGGATGGTCGCGCGGTACGCGGGGCAAACCGGTCCACGCACCAGCGAACGTGTTAACGAAGCTATGGGAGGCGTCTTATTCATCGACGAGGCGTACAGCTTGGTTAGCGAACAAAGTGAAGATGCCTACGGTGTCGAAGCCGTCCAAACGCTACTCAAGCGTATGGAGGATGATCGCGATCGTTTTGTCGTAGTGATCGCTGGCTACCCACGGCCGATGGCAGAGATGCTGAAAAGCAATCCGGGCCTATCCTCTCGATTTCAGAAGATCTATAGCTTCCCCGACTACTCGCCTAAAGAGCTGCTCAGGATCTTCTACACCTTCTGTCGCAAGTACCACTACCGGCTACCTAAGCCCACACGCATCAAACTGCTCAAGAGCTTCGATAGGCTGCTAAAGCAAAAAGACGAGTCGTTTGGGAATGGTCGTGTTGCTCGCAATATGTTTGAAGATTCGATCCAGCGGCTTTCAACCAGAATCGTCGGATTGACTCCGCTGACAAAAGAATTGCTCACGAATATCGAACCGGAGGACGTTGTTTTGAAAGATACGTAGTCTCTGAATTGTCGAATGCAAAATCAAACGACAACTCACGCGATCACGAAAAAGTCGAGGACGAAGGAATTCTGGCGAATCCTGCTACGATGAAAAGACGAGGCCAAGGTCGTTGAGTCGAGCTGCTGTTTCTGCCATCAAAGCGTCTTCAGCAGCTTCATCTGCAGCTTCATAGGTGACGGAGAAACGCAGGAATGGTCCAGCTTCGTCCCAAGGTACGGTAATGATGGACTTCTGTGTAATTAAATGTTGACTGGCATCTTCACCGTTGGCAAAGCTAGCTCCGCCATGCGCGGAAACCGGTGCAGGCGTATACAAAAAGTAACTGCCGCCGGGCATCTCGCAATCAAAACCGCAGCCTTGCAGAGTCGCTACCAACTTTTGCATCCGACGCCGATACTTTTCGCGAACTCCATCTGGGATCGAAGGGTCATCCAAAGCGGTCACCGCTGCCTGCTGAATCGCTGCGAACTGACCGCTGTCACAGTTGTCCTTGACATCCGCAAAGGCGCGCACCAGCGTAGGGTTTCCGCAAACCCAACCGATCCGCCAGCCGATCATGTCAAAGCCCTTGCTAAGCGAATGCACTTCGACACCGACGTCCTTTGCACCCTCTACAGCCAGAAAGCTCAACGGATCTCCGTCAAAGGTCAACACGGTGTGTGCTGCATCTTGAACCACGATAAACTCATGCTTCTTAGCGAGCTCCACAACTTTTGCGTAGAATTCCTTTGTTGCAGTTTTGCCGGTTGGACTATTGGGGTAGTTGATTACCAACATTTTTGTACGGTGCCATACTTCATCACCAATCGAATCAAAGTCGGGAAAGAAGTCATTTTCAGCCAAGAGTGGCAAGGGATGCACTTCGCCGCCGTAGTACTTGGTGTGAGTTCCAGCGACGGGATAGCCAGGCACGGTCATCAGAGTCACGTCACCCGGGTTAATGAAGCAGGCCGGTAGCATCGAGAGAGCAGTCTTACTCCCGATGCAGTGATTGATCTCGGAGTCTGCGTCTAGCTCGACTCCGAAACGATTCTTCATGAAGCGGGCAGCAGCTTGCTTGAAATCCCCAACGCCATTGTCCGCGTACCCCCGATTCTCCGGCTTGTTGATTTCGGCTTGCATTCGCTCGCGGACCGCGGCTCCTGCCATACTGTCGTTTTCGCCAATACCGAAATCAATCAGCTCCCGATCCGGGTAATCCTCGAGTGCCTTTCGCTTGGCCCGCTTGATCTTCTCAAACTTGTAGATCGCTGTGCCTTTTCCGTAGTTCGCCCCGCCAATGCGATCGGCGAATAGCTGTTGGAAGAATGGATCTTGGGAAGTACCTGCGGACATTTTTCTCTCTTGCTCGGAAAGTGACGGACGAACTTGTGTTCCTACTTTTGACCTAAAAAAAGCTACCTGAGGTGTCGCTTTTCGACAAGGTGGCGATGGCGATCCGCAACGGGTATCGGGGGACGTTTCGCCGAGTCAGGCAGGATAGGAACTGCTGGTTCAGTCGCTACATAAGCACAAGTGATTTTGGTGTATAACTGCGCGTGATTGCTCTGACCCATTCACTCGAATTGACACTCTGCCCGATGACTAAGGAAATTCGTGGTGGCAATAGCCGCCAGCTCGCCAAGCAGCTCGACTTGCTAGACAAGCCAATGGCTGTATTGGATCACAAAGGGCAATTTCTTTTCGTAAATGCCCCGTTGTGCCGACTATGTGATACCGAAGCAACTTCGCTTGTCGGAAAACAAATAAGCTGGGATCTCCCAACCGATAGCACGCCCTACGCTCCGATTTTGTCGGCCTTCGCGCCACCCACAGCCGCTCGCGAAGGAGTCATCACGACGCGAAAGTTGAGTGCGCCAATCGCTGGTTGTTCGGCTACCGGGCAGTTGTTTTTGCCGCTCTTTGGCGAAGATCACGTTGTCGAATTAATGCTGGTCGCTCTTGGGGATTGGAAGGAATTCCAGTCACAAGTCGCCAAGAGAGACTCTCAAGACTCTGGTGCCGAGCAAACATTGGCCCAGTTACGTCGTCGTTGGCCAAAACTGGATGGACTCGTTTCTCTTCTGGGAAGTAGCTCAAGCATTGGACTGGCGATGGAACGGGCCCAACTTGCCATTCGCAGTGAAGCCAATCTGCTGATTCATGGACCACAAAATGTCGGCAAGTCAGATTTGTGCCAAGCTATTTTTGTCGGCCGACTGGAAAATCGTGGATTGAATCCCGTGACCGGGCAATACTTCCCGATTGATCTTGCCGTGCTGGATGCCGAATTGGTTGCTGGGATGCTCGAAGTGTTCCAAGGGCGTCTGCGCGCCGACCAACCTAAAATTGCTCAGCAATTGGTGCTTGAGAATCTGCACGAAGCGAGTGACCCCAGTATTGATCTCTTGAGCAAGTATTTGGATTCTCACCAAAATCTCATCACGGTTGCCGCAATCAGCAGAATCGGTGCCTCGGACCTCGTCGCAAGAAATCCGAATTGGCAGGAGTTGCTCAATCGCGTAACCGTTCATGAACTGGAGTTGCCTGGGCTGTCACAGCGTCGAGAAGACATCGCCGTGCTGGCACAGCAATTCCTGGCCACAGCCTGTCGTAAAGCTGATCGCGCTATGCTTTCGATCTCCTCCGAGGCAATGGACTTGTTGGAGGCCTTTAGTTGGCCTCGCAATTTGAATCAGCTCTCTGAAGCGATTAAGACTGCGGTGCAGCTTTCGGTGTTAACCAAATCGATACAGACGAGCCATTTACCCGTCGAGGTTCGTAGCTTTGTATCCAGTGCCGCGGGCGACTCAAGTCAGAATGTGGAGCCCATTTCGCTCGACGAAGTTCTTCTTGAGCTGGAAAAGATCATTCTTCGCCGTGCCTTGAAACTCTCGCCTCGCAACAGGGCTCAGGCCGCACGTTGGCTCGACATAAGTCGCCCTCGTCTGCTCCGACGCATAGAGCAATTGCACTTGGAGTAAAAACAGATGCTCGTATGCACTAGCTCCGAACAATCGATGGGACTGCAGCTTGCCCCGTGGCAGAAACCTATGCCGCAGCAGATGTGGGGGGCGAATTACCTCGAATTGGCTCGCTGGCAAACAGGAAGTCTGCTGTCGGGCCGTAGAGCAGAAAAGGAATCCGGCGACGAAGTTTGTCGCGCTTTCCGACCTTGATTCCAAAGGAACCAAAGCCCAGCAAAACTCCCGGCATTGCTTGACGAACTTCACCTTCCAGCCAGCGAATCAGCCCGCGGTTTCGATACCCATATTCTAAGTACATGGAATCTCCTGAAGTCCAATTTGAAGGGCCGATGCGGAGATCCATAAATAGCTTTGCGACTGAGCCTCTCTTCGATGCAAAGCAGTTGTAGCCAAATCCCGTGGTCTCACTGGTTCCGCAGAATGCTTTTCCTGTCCAATCGCCGTACAGCTTGAAAGCTCGGCTGGTGATGCCATCAAGCAATGCGTTTCCCTGGGACAGTAGCGTTGCTTTGAATTCTCCGCGAAGCTTCAGAAGCTCGGGTGGATCACAGTCGCGGAACAGCGATTTTATTTCACCACGTGAGCGTGACCGCAACGAAGTGACAAAGTCCTGTTGTTGGATATTCAGGCCGTCCATTGCTAGATTCCGTGCTTGTTTGGTGCGTCCGCGATCGATTGATCTGGAGCGAATTCTGACTCAATGATCTTTTAGTGTATGGCTTGCGTTGGTGATCAATTCCATGCGTCGGTCAAGGCTCATCTCACCCAGTGGTAGCTGGGCTACACCAAGTAGACGTCGCAGTACTTCCACCGCCGCGAATCGATGCATCAGATCAAGGTCTACTATGTTGGCTGAAGTGTTATACATTTCAATCTGTTGTTCAAACGTTTGAATGGCTTTGTTGTGTT
>PKCQ01000535.1 GCA_002862265.1 Planctomycetaceae bacterium
TTGGCTTGGCTTGACATGGCATGGCGTGGCTTGGCAGGCAAGCAGTTCATGGGTGGCCGACGCCCCTTCACCGTGCCCATGCCTGCCGTCGTCGTTAAGGACTTCGACAAGGGAGAAGAGTCAGCCAGCCGCCTGCCCACAGGGCACCAGCACAGGCCAGCGGCCTGTCTCTCAGCGGCTTCTACCAAGGCTTGCTTCTGCTCCTGCTTGGTCGCGTTCCCGTCAGGTATCTTGTCCAGAGACTCATTGGTCTGCTCGCGAGCACGGTCGACGATCTGCAGTCCCGCGTCATCCGCTCTGGCCTGATCCAATTCCTTCGCGTCAAGTAGATCTCGCGTTTCAGCACGGTCCACTAAGGCTTCGCGCAATTCCTGCATCGGTGACTGCAAGCGATCTTTTTGCTGTTCGAGCTGCGCGAGTTCCACCTCGTTCGCTTCCGGCGACTGCTCTTCCACTTCTTGGCTCAAAATTTCGGTATCTTCACTCAGCTCTTTCGTCTTTTCAGCGGCCTCTTTTGCAAGCTCAGAGATCGTCGGAGCCGCCTCGTCGATGATCTCGCGCGCCTTCTCGACGGCTGGCTTCAGTTCGGCTTGAACTCCAGATAGCTGCTGAGCAAGCTTCATGAGGTCTGAAGCTGCCGACTTCGGCTCACTGCGATCCCAACGCCGAGACGCAATCCGCTGGCTAGCTTCCTGAGCCGGTTTGTCCCAACGCAACTTTTCGATCGATTGAATCAAAGGCGAATCAATACCTGCCTCGTGCGCTTGGCGAGCTGCTTGCTCCCAGCGTTTCTGCAGTGCTTCCCAATTCCAAGGGCTGTCCGTTCGGGTATCTACAGAATTGAGTTGCCAACGTTCATCACGGATCAGCTTTGAAAGAATCGCGTTGGATTCCTGTAGCTCATTCGCGAGTTCCAGGACCTGTAAAGCATCGCGCACCAGATCCAACTGCTCATCCCGTCGTTTCTCGTCGTCTTCTTCCAGAATTCTCTGCAGTGCTCTCTTCGTTTGCCCCAAGTCGCGGGCGAAGTCCCTGTCGGCGGATTCTGCGGCGCGGCGTAGCTCTCGACGCTGTTGAAGACTGTTCAAAAGACCCACGGCTGCCTCGTCCGCGTTTGACTTGGTACGTTGAAAGTCGCGCACAAGCTGGCCGGACGACTTGAGCTTCGATTCAAACCAATCGATTGCTCTCTTTTGATTTTCGAAGATATTTCCATCAACATGAGTATCCAAAGCGCGAACTTCTAATGCCGATGCGTTCGCCTCGATCTGCTTGCGTAATGCCTCCACGCTTCCACTCATTCGCTGAAGTTCCATGCCGCCAATGATTTGCCGCAATTGCTCTCCAAAGGCCCGATAGCGCCCTTGGCTGCCAGATGAAACTTGGCCAACCTCCTTTTCGATGTCCTCCGCAAGAGAACGCAGTTGCCGCGCTAGCACGTGGTGCTGTCGGGTAATACGATCCTTCGATGAATCATCCCTCAGCTGATTTACAATTTCGCGCTGTGCTTGGGCAGCTTCCTTCAATAGCTTTGAATGCCGCCGCATAACATCCTGTGTTACCAGAGCTCGCACATTCCGGGCGATATACGTCATATCAATGTGGAGAGACTTAAGCGCCTTTTGCGTTGCCTCATCGTCTTGTTTCTCTTTGGCTTGCTCTAGCTCCCGCATCTCCGTATTCTCAATTTGGCTGAGCAGCTCGCCGACCAAGCGCATTTCCGATGTCGCTGCTGGATCAGAATTCGCTCGCGCTGCCGCGCGGTGGAGCCCAGTCAATTCGGCACTTGCAGCCTTCATGGTTTCCATCGTCTGATCAGCCAAGCGTTTGACTTGCTCCGAAGTCATCTGCTTGTCTTTTTCTGGAGCGTTCTTCTCAAGTTCTACAGCTACGCTCTCCAGCTTCCCTGCCAAGTCGCGGCGCGTCTGATCCGCTTCGCTCTGACTCAGATCAAGCGAGCGAGAGGACAGATAAATAGCTCTCTTTTCCGTAGCAACAGAGTAACCATACTGATCAACGGCTCGCACCCAGGTTTCTAGATAGTCACCCGCTTGCAACTTCATCGGTAGCAAATCGGTCGACCAGCTGTGGCGATAGCTGGCTTGCCAATCCGACTCATCTGATCCCTCGCTGGCGACGAGTCGCGAATCTGCAAAATTGAGCTCGCGCGACTGCACCTCGCCCGAGTTGACCTGATACACTTGCGTGAGCTTGGCCAAAGCCAACTCGTCACTTACCCGAACTTCCCAAGTAAGGATTTCTTCAATGCCCGCCGTAAGCGTTGGTTCTTGCGGCACTTCCCAGCGGACAACGGGCTCGAGATCATCAACGCAAGTGATATCATAGCTCTCACTGTATTCGTTCGAGAACCCAGACTCCTCCGAAGTAATGGATACGCGGTAACGAAGATTTTCAATCACTTCGAAGGAAGTCGCGTACAGTTGCCGCTCAGGATCCCACTGCAGACCTAAGCTTTTCGGGCCTTCTGGAACTTCAAGCCAGAGTAGAGCTGCCGAGGAAAGTTTTTGGTCCGCGCGGATCGCAAGTGTCACACGACTGCCTGCCAGCACAGTGAGATCGCCACGTGACAATCTGAACTGTCTCGTCGATTCCGATGCGTAGTTGGGCAATCGAACTTGGAATGCAAACTCCTCTACACTCGGCCGCGGCATTGTGCGTAGGCGATGCCAAGCGGTGCTTGCGGAACCAGAGACCACCCGATAGTCAACAAACGATTGCTCAACAGATAGAGTCGACTCAAAAGAGCTCTCCCCTCGCTCGTCATCGTTTGTTTCTTCCTCTATGGCCCGACTTTCAGCAGAAGGGGAGCTCTCCAGTAAAGTCATCGCGACACGGTCACTCGACATTTCATTCCGTGTCTCCAGCCACACGTTGGCAGGTCTTCGGCCGCTGACGCGGGCTCGAACAGCGATCACATCGTCCTCAGCGACAATACCAGAAGCCGGACTAGGCAACTCGACCTCAATCGCGATATCGCCAATGCGGCCGAGGTTTGCAAACGGGAAAAGTGTTCGTGCGATTCGCTGCGGCAAATGCAACCTGGGCACAAAGCACAATAAAGCCACTGCTGCGAGAGCCAACACACCTCCGGCAAACGCTCGTTGGATGCTTTGCCAACGCAAGAGCTGCGACGGATTCACGCCGCCCATTTCAGCGGCAACCTCCCTCTGTAATTCGGCCTGGAAGGCCAATGAACCGGGGGAATGCGCAGACCGTTGTTCAGAAAGCTCCACAGCGCTGAGCAGCCGATCCTCCAACTCAGGTGCATGCGATTCCATGACACCGGCTTCCTGAATCATTGAAGCCAGCTTGAAAAACTCTCGGCAGAACACTACAGCCGCAGCTACAGTCGACACGTAAAACAGAATCGCAGAAAACCACCGTGCAACTGGATGCACGATCAGACCATCGACCAGGACAGCAACAAGCAGCGCGGCACATGCAACGGCCAAGGTCAAAGCTAGGCCTCGCGTCATGCCGATCAATCGTCGGCGCCGCCCAAATCTCGAAAGCTTATCACGAGTACTCTCCGTCAGCTCGACGCGCGAGGGTGTTGCTTGACGAGGGGGTGAAATCAAATTCGATGCAATGCTCATATCAATCCGGCCCTTTTTCGTAAGCCCCATTCTACAACTAGTAGAAGAATCGCCGCACAAAACCACCAATAGGATTGCCATAAAATCATCGTCGACAGCAGGATTTTGCCGCCACTGCGAGGACGAATGGCTTGAATCAACCCCTCCATCTCATCCTCACCGAAATACTCGCCGCCACTCCGCTCGGCGATCTCCTGCAGCAAGCCGACGTTGCATGTCGTCGCGCTCATTTCTAAACCGACTGGCTGCAGAACGCCAAATTCGGACTCCAGCCGCAACGCCTCAGCGGGAAAGCCAGCGGCTTCCAAACGGACCCGATAATCCCCAGCCGGCAAGTCACCGGCTAGAGCACTATAGCTGCCCTCCAATTCGGGATGCTCTCCCAAGACAAATCGTCGTTGCTTACCGCTAGAGTCCTCGACGACTGCTGTGACAGCTTGACCGCTCCGAGGCATTCCGCTGTCATCTCGGAGTCGGCATCGGATCTCCACGGACTCACCGACTGCGTAGCTGGGATCCCCAGTATCCAAGGCGATGTAGTCATTACTTTGGCTGTAAGGCTGCGACATCGACCAGCGAACCCATTGATTCCAGATCCTCGTATGAACCGTATCGGCCTCCTCGAAACGCCAACGCCAAGTTTCATCCGTGGCCACGTACAGAACACGCCCAGCTCCAGAACGCCGCGTCACCATCAATGGATGAGTGGTATTTCCACGCTTCGCCTCCAAAGGGACTTCTGCGCCAAGCTGAGGTTCCACGGCTGCCAGAAACTCGACTTCAGGAAGCTCCCGCCAGAAACTTGAACTGGCTGCCGAGTCTTCATCCAACTGAAATGCAGCTAGTTGTTCGCCAAGCTCAGTTGGCTCCACATTCCATTTTCCCTCCAACATGGAATTACTCCATCGCACCGGAAAAACTTCACGCAAAGCCTCGTAACCTTCGTCCTGCAGATTTCCTCGTACACCATCAATGCAGATCAGCCCGCTGCCGCGAATGCTAACGAATTCAGCAAGATGCTCGAGAAACTCCGCGGGCAGTCGCCCAGGTGACACATCGCCGAGGAAAACCAAGTCGAATTCAAACAGCTCCGCTTTCGTACGCGGCAGCTCGTTAGTAGCGGCACTGGCCCCAGATCGCTCGGTGGTTTTAGTAGTGAGAGCGTCATCACCGAGTAGCGAGTAGTCGGGCTTCAAAATCACACTCGTCAGCTCCCAGCTCGCATCACGCGTGAACATATTTTTTATGTAGCGCGTCTCCCAACGGCTGCGTCCGTCAACGAGCAGCAACTTGGCCCGCTGAGTAATTACCGAAGTGTAGGCGGCTCGCGTGTTGTTGCTATCGATACGATCATCAAGCGACTTCACTCGCACTTCCAGCTTCACCGGCAAAGAAGCATACTCCACGGAAGCATTCGCGGTCTTCGCAATGTCGAGCAGTTTTTGAACCGGAAACGAAAATGCAACTTCGCGAGCACTCTCGGCTTTCGAAGAAATGCTCTGCTCCCAAACAACTTCGCCAGAGTAATCCACCTGCACCGAATAAGATCGGCCTTCTGGAATCCGCTCGGCAATGGTGGCTGTGCCCAGCAAATTGCCTTCAGAGAAGATCCGACTCGCCGTCTGCACTTCAGCGACGAGCAGATCAGGTGTTTCCTCTGCAGGTCCGAAACCAAGTGGAAAAACCGAAACGCCATCTGGCAGCTCCTCTGCTGCTGAGGAAATTATATTT
>PKCQ01000452.1 GCA_002862265.1 Planctomycetaceae bacterium
TCGGGTAAAAAAGTTTCGTTTTTGATGACGCTGCACGGTGTCTGCGAAAAGCACTCGGCGATGCACCACGTATTCGAAGTGCCGCGCGAGCCAGCAGCTTCTGCCAGCGTCAACGCATGGTCCGTCGGAAACACTGCTGGACAACCCAAGTAATGAGTCAGATCGTAGCCCTCCCCTGTTACCTTCCACTTAATTCCTGGCCGCAGAAAAACAGCGCGACTGATCGAAAACAGGTGTGCGTTTCTTGGATGGTTCCAAGCAAGCTTTCGTTCGATCATTGAGTAGGGAGGACTTGCTTCGATGTACGGCTCGATCCGGTAAATCCAGCCATGCTTAGGGCCCAAAGCGTCCATGTCCGCTCCCATCGGCAACACACGATCCGCACTTTCGTAGTTCAAGGCCGCCAAGCAAATCTGCTTCAAGTGGTTCGACGACTGCATGCGTCTGGCCGTCTCGCGAGCAGACTGGATTGCCAAGATCCCGAGTGTTACCAAATCAAAGAAGCAGGCAGCGCCAACGATCATCCCAGCAATTTTGCCTCGGCCGAGCAGAATTGCAGACTGGTCTTCACCAAGCAAAATATTTAACCCTTAGTGGAATTCGCCAGAATTCCTTCTTGGCGATGAGGGCTTGGGGAAGAGGAATTCTGGCGAATCCCACTACGTATGAGCTGCCGGACTTCCGGCGAGGTCCACCGGAACCTTGATGCATTCACCGCAGTCGTTGATCTATAATATCGGGATCCACATCCACCAAGCCGCAGGTTTCAATTCTGCCTCCTTTTTTGTGCGTTCCATGCGATCGACCTCAATACCATCTGCCAGTTTGATTTTCGCCAGTTCGATTTTTCTGCTCATTGCTGGTCCTGCCGCACCTCAGAAAGCCGCAACGCAGGAAGCAGAGAAGCAGACGGTGGATTTTGCCCGCGAAGTTCTTCCGATATTGTCAGACAAGTGCTTTCTCTGCCATGGCCCCGATGCCTACGACAAGGATCTAGTTCGACTCGATTCCTTCGAGGGAGCAACCAAGGATTTGGGAGGTTACTTAGCGGTGAATCCCAATACGCCAACAGAAAGCGCCCTACTCGATCGTATTCACTCTGCAGATGATCCGATGCCTCCCGTTGACGCAGAGAAACAGCTGACAGAATCCGAGAGAGAGATTTTGTCGAAATGGATCGCGGGCGGAGGAAGCTATGCCAAGCACTGGGCGTTTGTGAAACCGACCAGATCGCAGGGGCCCGAGGCTCCTCGGAACATTGACGGCTTTATCGAGCGAGAATTGTCTGCCGCGAATATCAAATTTGCGCCCGAAGCGGACAAAGCCACGCTTGCTCGACGTGCCGCATTTACGCTTACCGGACTGCCACCCGAACCTGAGGTGTTAGCGGCATTTATGAAAGACGGCTCACCAGAAGCTTACGAAACTTACCTTGAGAAACTTTTCACCTCACCGCGTTACGGGGAGCATCAAGCTCGTTTCTGGCTCGACGCCGTTCGCTATGGTGACACCCACGGGCTGCACTTGGACAATCGCCGAGGAATTTATCCTTATCGCGACTGGGTGGTACGAGCGATGAATAGGAACCTACCGCTCAACGACTTTATTCTCTGGCAACTTGCTGGCGATCTGTTGCCCGACCCTGCGATGGAGCAATACGTTGCTACCGGGTTTGTGCGGATGAATCCGAGCACTTCGGAAGGTGGTGCGATTGCGGCTGAGTTTCAGGCGAAGAACAACTTTGATCGCACTGAAACACTGGGGACTGTCTTACTCGGCATGACGCTTACTTGCGCTCGCTGTCACACGCACAAGTACGACCCGATAACACAGACAGAGTACTACCAGATGCTCGCCTTCTTCAACAGCACCGAAGAAGGCGCCATGGATGGAAATCGCTACGAGTATGGAACGACGGCTCGAGCTCCCAAGGATCAAGCAGGTTGGCAGGAGGCTTTTGTGCTCGGGTTGAAACGGGCCAAGATGCTACAAGCGGCCGAAAAGAAGTTTGGTAAGAAGTTGGCTGAAAAGCCAAGCGATTGGGAACAGCTCAGTCGGATCGCGAAGGCTTCAAGAATTGCTGATCCGCGCGGCCCCTTCCGAGACACTTTGTTGCAGATAAAGGCTGAGAAGATTGCTAAGGCGCAGTCCGACCTGGAAAGTACTTACACCACGACGCTGATCGTCAAAGACTTGTCCAGTCCGCGGGAGACGAAGTTACTCCAGCGTGGCGAGTACGACAAGCCGCAGGGCGACCCCTTGCTGCCCGGTGTGCCGGAAGTTATCGGGACGCTGCCGGAGGGGGCTCCTAGGAATCGTCTCGGTTTAGCGCGGTGGTTGATATCATCAGAACATCCGCTTACGTCCCGTGTCTTGGTGAATCGAATTTGGCAACGTGTATTTGGATACGGCTTGGTTCGCAGCCCTGAAGATTTTGGTTTGCAAGGCCAACAGCCGACGCATCCGGAGTTACTCGATTGGTTGGCGTTGGAACTCCAGTCGAGCGGTTGGGACTTGCAGCACATGCTGAAGCTGATGATGACCAGTCAGACGTTTAGGCAAAGCTCTGCTTGGCGAGCCGAGTTGGACGATCCGGAAAACAAGCTGTTCGCGCGGGGCCCCAGCTATCGAATGGATGCCGAAGTTATTCGTGACACCGCTTTGTGGGCCAGCAACTTGCTCGATCCACATATGGGCGGCGAAGGCGTGAAGCCTTATCAGCCCGTCGGCATGTGGAAGGCACTGGCACACCCGGCAAGTAACACAAAACAGTATGTGCAGGACAAAGGAGATCTCCTGTACCGCCGCAGCTTGTACATCTATTGGAAACGAACCAGCCCGCACCCCATGATGACACTGTTCGATGCGCCCGACCGTGAGGCAAGTTGCGTCCGACGCTCACGAACAAATACTTCGCTCCAGTCGCTGGGACTGTTGAATGAGACACAGCGAATTGAGATGGGCCGTAAGTTTGCCGAGCGTTTGTTGGCGGCTGAATCCAAGGACGATCGTCGTATCATGCGGATGTTTGAGCTGTTGGCTTGCCGCAGTCCGAACGCAAAAGAGCGAGAAGCGTGCAACGAGCTACTGAGGCAGATGCGAAGGAGATACAAAGAGGCCAAAGAGGACGCGACCAAGCTCGTTTCGATGGGCGAAGCGAAACGCAACGAGAAGTTGGCAGTAGAGGAACTGGCTTCCTGGACGCAAGTTTGCGTCACGATTCTCGCCAGTGATGTCGCGCTCCGACTTTATTGACAGATACGGGCCCGCGCCAATCGTTAAACGCCCAGCCGCCTTCCAAATACGAACAGGAGGCGGATGCGAGTGAGTTTTCACACCTTTACTGCTGGCTCGAAGCAAGAGCTTAGACTACACCCGAAGTAAGATCACAGCCATGACAAACTTCCTCGGCGATCCGGTTCTCGAGCAAGAGTTGCTCTCCACACGCCGCCAGCTTTTTGGCAAAGCAGCACTTGGGCTCGGCACGGCGGCTCTGGCGAGCTTAACTCAGGGAAACGCTCTGGCGGATGAAGCTCCGCAGCAGAAACCAGAGGATCTTGCGGGCGGTTTGCATCATCGTGCAAAAGCCAAGCGCGTGATCTACTTGTTCATGAGCGGCGGACCAAGCCACTTGGATATGTGGGACTACAAGCCTGGATTGAATGACAAGTTTAACGAGCAGTTGCCCGATGGGATCCGCGATGGACAGCGTATCACCGGCATGACGGCGAGGCAGAAAAACGGGCTTCCGATTTGCCCCAGCAAGTACAAATTTGAAAAGCAAGACAACAACCAAGACGGAGTTTGGGTCAGCGAGTTGTTGCCTCACACTGCAAAGGTCGCCAAAGATCTCTGCGTTGTCCACTCCACATTTACTGAAGCCATCAACCACGATCCGGCGATAACCTACATCCAAACCGGCAGCCAAGTTCCAGGCCGTCCAAGTCTTGGGGCTTGGCTGAGCTATGGACTTGGCAGTATGAACAAAGATTTGCCGCACTATGTGGTGATGCACGCCAAGACGAGTTTTCCTGAACAGAGTCTTTTCAATCGCCTTTGGGGCCCCGGTTTTTTGCCCTCGGAACACCAAGGCATCCTTATGCGGAGCCAAGGCGATCCGGTGCTTTACCTGAGCAATCCGCCTGGCGTGACCCGAGAAAATCGCCGTCAGCAGCTCGACGCCTTGTCCGCAATCAACTCCGTTCAGCACGAGCAGTTCGGTGATCCTGAAATTCTCGCTCGCATCACGCAGCACGAGATGGCTTATCGCATGCAGTCCTCCGTGCCAGAGTTAATGGACCTTTCGAGTGAATCCGAAGAGACTTTCAAGCTTTACGGCGAAGACGCAAAGACGCCGGGCACGTTTGCAGCTTGTTGTCTCAACGCCAGACGCCTGGCGGAACGCGGAGTGCGGAACATTCAGATCCTCCACCGTGGCTGGGACGCACACGGACGCTTGCCGACTGAACACGAATCGCAGTGCAAAGATATCGATCGAGCTTGCGCCGGGCTGATTCAAGATCTCAAACGCAAGGGCATGCTAGACGACACGTTAGTCGTTTGGGGTGGCGAGTTCGGGCGAACGGTTTACTGCCAAGGAACGCTGACAGATAAAACCTATGGTCGCGATCATCACCCACGTTGCTTTACGACTTGGATGGCTGGCGGCGGAGTCAAACCTGGAATCACTTACGGTCGCACTGACGACTATGGCTACAATATCGCGGACGCGGATGGAAACCCGATATTCCCACAACCGAACAAAGAGGCGTGGACTCCCGGCACGATGCACATCCATGATCTTAATGCAACGATCCTGCATTTGATGGGAATCGATCACAAGAAGTTGACTTATCGCTACCAAGGTAGAGACTTCCGGCTAACTGATGTTGATGGACACGTCATTCACGACATTGTTTCTTAACAATACAGTGCTGCGTAGGTTTTCACGTTTAAGCACGATAGTGTAGCGGGATTTGTCACAGCTATCGGTTCCTAGTGGGCGAGATAACGAGTCTGGGGAGTATCGCTGCCAGCAATCGAGCGGGCAGGCCAACGAAAGACGTCGCCTGCGGCTGATCGTTGAATGGCATCAAACAAGTTTGAGGAAAAAGACTGTTGTTGACCACGACCCGACACCGCCCAAACGCCCAAGTCGATTGCCGAAGCTTAATTCTCTAATATGCGGTTTCGGAAGTGCGATCACGCTTTGGCATCACGCTTTGGCATCACGCTTTGGCACCACGCTTTGGCACCACGCTTTGGCATCACGCTTTGGCATCACGCTTTGGCATCACGCTTTGGCATCACGCTTTGGC
>PKCQ01000228.1 GCA_002862265.1 Planctomycetaceae bacterium
GCGTTGGTTTCTCGGATTCGTACTTCGACAAACCTGACATGAGCATCCAATCGCTGGAACTCCGACGGACGTTCCAGTGCCGAGAAAAATAAACTGGCCGCTGATATCGCGTGAATAAAACTCGTTGGGCAAAATTCTTCGTTCGCAAAATGAAACCAAAAACCAAAAGCAGGAATCAAGGGACTTTCCCTGCCAAACTAGCTATCGTCGTCCAGGTCGCCATCAAAATCGGGATGTAATGGATCATCGGGATCAAAAAAGAAATCCCCAAGACCTAACGGCAGGGCGTTGCCGCCAAGATCCTGGCTCTTCCGCTGAGCAAGTGCTTCGAGATCTACGGCATCCTCCCCAAGGCAGTGCTCTAACGCTTCGCGCCATGCAATATCTTTTGCGATTGGATGTTCTTTATTCTGAGCGAGCCGCTTGATGGCAAATCGAAGCAAGTTAAGACCATCACGAGCAGAAAAATCGAGCTTCAACTCATGAGACCGCTGGAGAAACTCTACGGTCATCGCCAACATCTCAGGTTCCGCGAAAGGCAAATGGTACTGTAGAATCGCTAGCTCGTCTTGGCGATTGGGAAATCCGAGTGGCAACGTGGGCTGCAGGCGACTCAAAATGTAGTCGGGGATCTCGTACGTCGAGTCATCCTGGTTCATCGTCACGGCGCAACGAAAGTCAGGATGAGCGGGGATGGAGATGCCCGCTACAATAGACTCAACGTAACGACGTTGGTCGAACAACGGTGCCAGACTCGCCCACGATTTCTCGTTCATACGATTGCCCTCGTCCAGCACGCAAACAGCGCCACGAATCATCGCGGTGACGAGAGGAGAAGCGTGATAAGCAATCTTACCGGCACCGCTGAGTACGGGAGTGACAAGTAGGTCTTCAGGACGAGTGTCTGCTGTGCACTGGAAGACATAGAGTTCCTGATCGCGCATAGAAGCCGCGGACATGGCCAATGCCGTTTTCCCGATTCCAGGGACGCCAACCAGCCGCGGAGTAAGTGGCAAGTCCTTGTCGTCGACTACAATCCAGCATGCAAGAAGTTGTTTGAGCACCTCGCGTTGGCCAATCCATTCGGCCTCATTAGCCATGGGTGCTCCCAGATTCAGGGAAACACCTTCGATCATCACGATTTCGGTCATTCTGCCAGCATCAGGTGGAGGTCGAGCAATCTCTTGAGACTCCTGTTTAGCACGAGTCCACCGAGAATGCCTCATCTAGGTAGGAAGCCATTCATAATGGCGGTCGTAATAGGAAGCGGCTTTCTTCAATCCGCAGGATTCAATCTAGCCGTTCCGGTATCATACGCCAACCCATCGCTGCGCTGCTGGAACTGCAGATCGGACAGAAACCTGTGCCAATGGCTGGAGCAGTTCAAAACCGACAGTTGCTTTTCGCAGAAACGGGTAACTAAAACGCTTGCTCCCAGCAAACATTTCCTCGCATCTGATCTGCTTTGAAGCCAATGGTCGGCGACAATCGCTGACAGGTTGGCCCGCCGGTTTCCCGTTTGCGAATTCGACGGTCGGTTTTTCGAGAAAGCTAGCAGTTAATTACTACGCACGACAGCGTCGGTATGCAAGACCGCGAGCATGCAGCGCAGGCCTGCCTTTTCTTCGAAACGCCCTTGAACTATCCAATTGTCACGTTTTCCATGCTCCATATGGCAAAACTCCGATTCCTTTTTGCCCGGCCCTTGCTTGGGTAAGGACGGGTATTTCGTTACGTGTCTTCCATCGAGTCCTTCAAATGCCCCTCATCCAGAATGAACATGCTCGATGGGACGCTTTTCGTGTTGCAATCGCACCAGTGCATCGCCACGAAAATGTCGGATCGCTACAAAACAAGTACATTTTCCATTGGAGGCAAGCAACCTGAAACGCGTTGTAGCCTGTTCCCCATCACCGCGAGACTCGGTTGGCATATCGAAGGTGACAACTCTCGATTCCCCAACCACTTCTTTGCACCATTCTCGCAAGCTTTTTACATTGTTCAGATGCACCAACTCGTCGATGGGCTAAAACCCAACAATTTGAAGCGCAACTTTACACCCGTGGAAAACGCGAATCGCTGACGCGGCTGCGGATGTAAAGGCAAGTTTCGAACACAGCCAACGGGACGCCTGCTCGCCTTCGCCTTCAATCGCCTGCTTCATCCCGACGACCTTGAGCCCCTTAGACACAAGTCAAACCAGATTTTGTTTGACTTTGACAATCGAATTGACACAAGCGATTCCGTGGATCGCGCCTATTTTAGAAAAAGAGCCTCACAGCCACGCTAGCACTCAACAGGCAGGGGGCGTTACGATGTATTTGAAAAATAGCCTTAGCACACTCACTCCAAGAGCAGGTAAAGACAATCAATCGGGCCGTGAAAATGGCTAGAACAGACGCTAAGCAGCATTCCGGCGTGTTCGCGCATCTTGGATGCTGGAGCCGGCACGCAGGAAACGCGGAAGAGGGCTAGCCCCAATCAGTCAAACGAGGCCCAGGCTGCACGCTGCCCGTCAGTTGTAAGCTCCAAGCGTTGGACAAACTTAATAAACTCTCGTTTCACACTTCTCCTGCCAGAGAAATAGAATAAAGACCTTTTGGAGCGAGATTCATCGAATCCAAAGGGCCTTATCTTTTGTTTCACGTCATTGCAATTGGCTCGACTTTATTGGTCGTTTCACCCAGCAAGCAACTCGCGGACTGCGGAACCAATACCGAAGAATCCAATCACGCCTGCTACGACGAGGCAGGGATCGATGGGCAGCAAGCGCAATATGCCGCTGTCAGCCGCTAGGAAAATAGCCCAACCGACCTTCCAAGCGCGATCTTCCAGTTCAAAACCCAACCCAAGAAGATGGATATCGCGGTGAGGTGGCTATCTCGTGCCACATGCACGAAAAAACCGTAAAGAGAAATCGACGCATTTCCAGAATGCAAAGACTAGAAATGCAATTGCTGCCTTCCGATCTCTGAACGATCGGCCTTTCGAATTCCGATTGGCGATCCGGCGATGGGTAAGGGACCCTCGTTTGCCATGTCCTCTCCCCCAAGATTGCTGCCCTTGAGTTAGAAATACCGGGTTGCGCCCTCTAAGTCCCGGTAGCGGGCAAAACCTGCTCAAAAAATCGAAACCAGTTGCCGTGCATGATTCCGCAGATATCCTCTGAAGAGTAGCCTCGCCGATCCAACAATTCGGGAATGATCTGCAAGTCAGAAATACGATCTAAGTCTCGTGGCGTCTGCTCAGCACCGTACCCGCCATCCAAGTCGCTGCCAATTCCGACTTGAGTTGCGTTGCCAGCGAGCTGGCAGACGATGTCAATGTTCTCAACAGCAGTCTCTATGGTGGCCAACAATTCTGATTCGCGCCTTATGTAACCATCTTGAAGCATGATGATGTCGAAGGCGATACCAACAACTCCATCGCGAGCGAGAACAGCTTTGTACTGCTCGTCACTGAACTGCCTCTGCCAGTTCGCAAGCCGCCTCGAATTCTGATGGCTCGCATGTACAGGCCCGTCGAACCAGTCCAAAGCTTGCGGAAATGCGCTATCGGACAAATGTGTCAGATCGAGCGTCATTCCAAGCTTGGAGATCTTCTGCAACAACCGCTTCGCCTCCGGCTCAAGGCCTCGCCGACTGTTCGTCCCTCCACCATAACGATTGTCGCCGTAGTGGGTGAGTCCTATCGCTCGTAACCCAAGCAAATAGAATTCCTCGATCGTATCCGGTGTAAGTAAAGGATCGGCGCCTTCCATCGTGAGAATGCAGCCAAGGGGTGCCGTTCCACTGTCAGACTCAACCTGACTTCTATGATTGAGCAGATTTTCGCTATTGCACAGAAGGCGAAGATGACCTTCTTTCTCAAGAGCTCGATAGTAGGCGAGGTGAGCGAGGGCCACAGCGTAGCAGGTGTGCTTGCTCGTCCAGCCAAAGCTGTGGTTAATCTGAGGTTCCTGTCGCGCTAAAAGAGTCGCCAAACAAGTTTTTACGTGGGCTGACTCCAGCTCGGGCAGACTCACCGTGTTCGTCGCTCGGCCAGCTTGATCTTGCATGCCCAGCTTGCGTTCCTCGGCACGAATCTCGTCTACGGACTTGCGCAGATCTCGATTCCAGTCCACTCCGTTGAGTCCAAGATCGAGGTGAGCGTCGAAAATATGCATGATTCCCCGCTTTTATAAAGCTTGCCGAACATTCAGACTTTGCCTGCTCGGGATCTTCGATACGATACGTCACGCTTGGCTGCAATGAAAGTATGCCGAAAACTGCGGAGCATGAGCAGAGTAGTGGCACCTCGCAGCACAACGCCTCTTAAGCGATCAAGATAGGACAGAGACACAATGGGAATGAACACTGAGTTAGGACAACAAATCGCTGACGCCGCGGATCAAGAAGATGTCGTCGTCATTGAAAGCCTGCTACGAGGAAACGAATTGATCGTCTTGCAGCAGACGACAGACGAAAATGGTGAGCCTCTCGAAGAGGAAGGTGATCTTAGTGTCGTGCTCGCGGAACTCGACGACGAAGTCGCAGTAATTAGCTTTACTGATATTCATTTCGCCGAAAAGTTCACTGAGGTCTTTGCCGACAAGATGGAAGAAGACAGTCCACAAATCGTTGTCACTGGCGACTCATTGATGGACGGTCTGCCGAATGAGTGCGGCTTGTTGGTGAATCCCGGAAGTGAGCAAGAATGTTTCTTCCCGCCCGGCACTTTTGCTGCTACAGAATAATCAGGCCTTCTGCTGCAAGCTGCGAATATAGTCCGCCAGCTCCTGAACTGTCTCGAGACTGAAGATGGTTTCGTTCATCTTTATCCCGAATTCCCTCTCTAGTTCAACGGTCAGTTCCGCCATTCCTATGGAGTCTGCGCCAACATAGGTTAGCCCGTCGGTTAGCGTTGGAGACGAGCCAAACTTTTGGCGAATCTTCCTTAGCAGAATTTCTTCAATCGATTCCATTTCGATATCCTTTGCGCAGGAGTGCTACAAGAGCTTCCTGTTCCCTAGCCCAAATCAAGCGAGTCAGAGGCGGGGTGAACCCCAAAACACTTGTCCGGTACGAGCGCGAACTCCAGCGTCGGCTCACCGATTAAACCTTGAACCGCCCTGATCCTTGAACCAACGAATTCTAAGTAACTTGACTCTCTATTGTAAGACGGAGTGGCGAGCTATGTCGCGCAATATCGCGGTGAAAAGAATTCGAACGCGCGGATAAGAAGTCCCCTCAAAAGGCCAGAAACCTTCCTTCCGGATCTATGGCTTTCTGCACGAGTCGAGCATGGGACCTCCACTCGAGATCACCTAACG
>PKCQ01000055.1 GCA_002862265.1 Planctomycetaceae bacterium
ATGTCACGACAATCTGGGTGCACTCCGATATTTTGGATGGCTCCTTCTTTCGGAGAAGCCATCAAGCCTTGAATAGTGCCACAGGCTTGTAGGCGGCCAGAGAATTCGGAGGTGCGGCAAGCAAGCCATGTGGCTTGCGGGACAAAGTTCTGCCGCGAACTGATTTCTTTCATCAGTTGCAAGCAACCTTCATATTCACCAAGGCAAGGAAATACGTGGGAATCCAGTTCGTTTCGAAAACTCTGCCACTTGATCTCCGCATGTCGGTGGAGGAGACGCGGCGACCACGGAATGAACTGAATCTGCGTGTCTGTAGAGGGTGCTAATTCAATAGCTATACGATCAAGCTTCAACTCCATCTTGTAGCGTTTAAAGTATGCAACCGACATAAGAAGCAGTCCCGTTAGACCCCCATAAGCTATGAAATCTACACGCTGCTTGAATCTTGGTCAAATTTTTCAATGGTTGGAATTCTAAGAATGAATTCGGACTTCACGCAGAAATTACCATTTTGCTTACTGCGGGTTGAGGGGCATACCCTTGTGGTGTGCGAAGGTTAACTCGCTGGGGCAGGTGTAGGTGTGGAACGCTGACATACTTCCTCCAGGGTGCGTTGACGGCAAGCTTCGTACAGTGTTACGGCGGCACTGATTGAGAGGTTTAGGCTGTCAGCTCGGTCGGACATCGAGATTTTGAAGGCGTCTGTATCTGCCCAGTCGGCGCCTAGACCATCGGCTTCGTTTCCGAAAATTACCGCAGCACCCTGCCTCAAGTCGAGCTGCCATAGGTTTCTGCTCCCGTCGACTCTGGCTGCGTGGATTGCTATGCCAAGAACACGAAAGTAGTTGCGTGCCTCTTCTGCAGTCGAAATCGCGAGCGGTAGCTGGAAAATGGTCCCACGACTGGCTCGGATCACATTAGGATTGAAGACGTCGCAAAGTGGCTGAGTGAGAATGACGGCGTCCACGCTACAAGCGGTAGATGTGCGTAAGCAGGCGCCAAGGTTGCCAGGCTTTTCTGTTCGGTCGAGAACCAAAACAAGACTCTCCCGCGAGAGTTTCAAGTCTTGCAGTGGCAAAGAAGGTGTTTGGGCAACGGCGAGCGGAGTATCGTTTCGCTCGCCATAGCTGAGCTTCATCATGATTTCAGGCGAAACTGTGATCAGCCGGGGCTGAGATGTAGCCAACGATTGTTCTGCAAACTCGCTCAGTTCTTGTTCTTGCGAAGAGCTAAAGAAAATCGTCTCGACACTGTATCCTGAACCCATCGCCAGTCGGATCTCGCGAGTACCATCGATCAGAAATTTACCCTGCTTTTTTCGATGACTCGAGCTCCGCAGTCGCAGAGTCGACTTGACCAACGGATTCTGATGACTCGTAATCATCTTGCTTATACCAGAGCGTTGGAAGGAGAAACTGAGCTGTCAAGAAATACAGCCAGGAAAGTAGATTATTGTGTTTTCCGCCGGCTCTGTGGAGACTATCAAGACCCGCTGAAGCTAGCGGGCCGTAGATTGTTTTTTCAGAAGCAAACTTGAGGTCTGCTACTTTTGCTCACGGAACGTGAGGAACGACATGACAGCCAGGGCTCCAGATGCCAGGATGAAAAGAATATCCATCGGCATACTGGCCATCTTGAAGGGAGCACTCGATTCCTGACTGCTGAGGCCGAGAATCAGGTCGCCCAAGAATAGCAGGAACACGAGGATGAAAAGGACCATCCCGATGAGACACAATGCTTTCGGCATCAGCCAACCTTTAGTGGTCGTGGCAGTGGATTTCATGAGTAACGCCTTAAGGCCTGTCAATGGGCGGCAGGAATTCGGCCCCAAGTCCACTTGGAATAGCGTATTCCGAGACACCATTGTACGCTTAGCACGTTCGGCGAACAGGGTCATTGCGTAAGTATAATCCAAGGATTTCAGCTGTCACCCATGTCGCCCATTTATCCTGCTTCGGTACTGAGAAGCACCTACTACAGCCCGATTAGGCCTCAAGGTACATCGCAGCGGACCGCCTGTCCTTGGGAGACCGAAACGCTTGACTGACCCTGCAATGACAGAACCTGTAAACACGGAAAAAGATACTCTGTTCCGCAGCGACATGCCGGTTACGGCAGAGTATGCGTACTTTGATCATGCCGCCGTGTCTCCACTCCCTACCCCCGCCTTTCAGGCCATGCAGAGCTATGCAAGGGAAGCCAACGAGCATGGGGATGCATTCTGGCCGCGCTGGTCAGGCAAAGTTTCAGAGCTCCGCGAAAGTTGTGCTGAACTGCTAAGCGTGGATTCAAATCAAATTGCCCTGGTGAACAGCACGACTCAGGGAATCAATCTGGTTGCAGAGGGCATGCCGTGGAAAGACGGTGACAACGTCCTTGTGCCTGCGAACGAGTTTCCATCCAACATGGTTGCATGGAAAAATGTGGGAAGAATGGGCGTAGAAGTTCGGACGATCGAGGTGCCGACTTCGAACGAAATCAATACCGAACTTTTTCGCCCTCACTTGAATGAAAGAACTCGTTTAATCGCGTTCAGCTGGGTTGGGTATAGCAGCGGTTTTCGCGCGGACGTCGGAGCTATCGTCGATTTGGCGCACTCGAACATCGGAAGATCTGGTAAAACGCTGGTGCTGCTCGACGCGATCCAAGGATTGGGCGCGTGTCCACTTGACGCGAAAGACACTGATGTTGACTTTGTTTGCGCTGACGGCCACAAGTGGATGTTGGGGCCAGAAGGAGCTGGGCTGTTCTATTTAAAACAGGAGCATTTGGATTTGCTCCAGCCGTTGGGGCTCGGATGGCATAGTTTGGCTGCAGGTGGTTTCGAGCCAATGGGAGACACGCCCCTTCGAAGCACTCTCAAGCGGTCCGCGCAACGCTACGAAGGTGGAACGACGAACATGTCCGGTATGCTCGGCTTCGGTGGCAGCCTGAGGTTGTTGCTTGATTCCGGTCTCAATCAGCAACGCAGTGCCATTCAAAAAGCGATACTTGAGAATGTTGCTTGCATGGAAGAGCAACTAACGGCCGCTGGTTTTTCAACTCATCTCCCTGTTCAGGAAAAAAACAGAAGCGGTATCGTTGGTATTACTTGGCAAGGAGCTGATGAGGCTACATTGAATCAGGCACGCAAGTTTCTATTGCGGCAGAAAGTGGTGACTAGTGTTCGCGGCGGAGTCCTGAGGGCTAGCACCCATGCGTATAACAATTCCGACGACGTGCAACGGCTCGTTGACGGTTTGTGTGAATTCACCGACGGCCACTCCTAGTGGTGGGTAAAGTTCAGGTCACATCCGGGAAATCGATTATGCCTCAGAGCCCTCGAATCGGAGTATACACGGGTTCCTTTGATCCAGTTACACTTGGTCACATGAATGTGATTGAAAGAGCTTCCAAGCTGTTTGATGAGTTGGTTATAGGGGTGGGCATTAACGCCGACAAGCGGCATTTGTTTTCTCCCGATGAGCGGGTCGACCTGCTGAATTCAGTGACCGAAAAAATCGCAAATGTGCGGGTAGAAACATTTTCCGGCCTAGCTGTGAGTTTTGTTCGCGAATGTAAGTCTGCCGTGATGGTGCGAGGAGTAAGGCCACTTACTGATATTGCTGGAGAGTTCACGATGCTGATGGCGAATCGTCAGCTTGATCAGGACATTGAGACCGTCTTTCTTATGGCAGATGAAAACTATTCGCACGTTTCAAGTTCTTTGATTAAACAGATTGTTCCGCTGAGCAACGATGATATGCTAACGCGGTTTGTGCCCTCGGAAATCATTGCACCGCTTCGTGCCAAGATGAAGGAGTAGAGCTTCTGCGGAAGCGTCTGCGTCGTGCCTGAAGACTGGAACAAACGATTCGTCCAAAGTCAATTGGAGTCTGCTCGCCGGCCTCAGGATCCAGCGGCGAAGACAGTCTTTTGCTCCGCGCGTGGCAGTACTTTGGCTGATTCAGACGGAAATAGCTGGATTGACCTAGTTTGCGGATTCTCTTCGCTAAATTTTGGCCATAGTTTTCAACCGTTAGTGGATGTTGCAAACAGAAGATTGACTCAGTTGGTTCATGTGGGTGGCGCGATGCACCAACCAGGGATCGAGCTGGCTGAGACGCTCTTGAGTTTGCTCTACTCTCAATGCCCTTCGGCCGAGGAGCAACAATATCGCGCGATCTTTAATTCCAGTGGTGCGCGCGGAATTGAGGCTGCTTGGAAAGCCGCAACCGAATATCGCCCTGGACGTATGGTGGTGCTGGCGCC
Source organism: Planctomycetaceae bacterium (assembly GCA_002862265.1). GTDB lineage: Bacteria > Planctomycetota > Planctomycetia > Pirellulales > Pirellulaceae > Aureliella. The sequence continues at coordinate 4,252 of PKCQ01000055.1, forward strand.
TTCCTTGCATGGAAGATCCGTTGCCACGGCGACGCTTAGTGAGACCAATCAAACCGCACTTAGTGAAGTGTTCGGTGACCGTGTGACAGTTTGGCCGAAGGAGAAGTATCCAGGCAGTAAAGCAGCGACATCGACAGGCGAAGATAATGGTGCTGGAGAAATCGCAGACTACTTGGCCCGTGATGCAAACGAGATATCGGCTCTCTTGGTGGAGCCTGCCCTTACGGCTCGTGGTTACATCTTTCCTCCCAGCGAGTTCTTTTTGAAGCTTCGAGACGTGACCTCTGAACTCGGCATTCTTATGATCGCCGACGAGATTCAAACTGGAGTTGGTCGTTGTTCGAACTTTCTTTTTTCAATTGATCAAGGTTGGCTGCCGGACATGATCATTCTCGGAAAGAGTTTGGGCGGAGGCCTACTTCCGATAGCCGCAACTCTGGGACGCAAAGACATTCTCGAGTGTCTTGCTCCGGGAGCAGAGTCAGAGACCTTCGCTGGAACACCCTTGGCGTGTTCGGTTGCAAATGAAGTTTTGCGGCAGTTGCAATCAGAATCTCACTTCCAACACGGTTGCGATGTTGCGTCTCGGCTGCGTCGAGAGCTGAAGGAAGCGTTTGCGTCCGCACCAACTTCAAATGGTGATGCGACTATTCCTGTGGAAGTTTCTGGGCAAGCCGCGACGGCAGTAGTAGACTTTTGGGTGCCAAAGATCCCATTGGACTTGGCACAAAAGCGAGCAGAATTGCTTGTAAGGATTTGCGCGCAGCACAGACTACGGGTTCAATGGAGCGGACCCCAAAGGACGCGAATCGTGATGCTGCCTTCGCTCACGATTTCAGACGGGGAGTTGACTGCCGCAACCAATCGTATTGCAGCGACCGTGTCTGAGTTTTTAGCCAAGTTAGCGAGCGATGCGATCTAGGCGGAGGCAGCGAACTGTCGCATGAATTCTTCGCGGTATTCGCTCTCATCTGCGGGGAAGAGTGCATCAAAACCGGCGGCTGAGACAGCGCCTCTTTGGAAACGTTGTTTCGCAAAGAGCGGCT
>PKCQ01000247.1 GCA_002862265.1 Planctomycetaceae bacterium
TCGAAAGACATGCGGCAGGTGACTTCGGGCAATTCATGCATCCGAAACTGAAGGACGTTCCGACAGGGATTCTGTACGACACTGATACGACTGGCGGAAACTCCGGCAGTCCCATTCTGAATGGCGAAGGACGTTTAGTCGGCGTTAACTTTGACAGAGCTTTTGAGGCCACGATCAACGACTTCGCCTGGAATGAGTCATACAGCCGTTCGATTGGGGTAGACATCCGATATGCGCTTTGGATCACAGGAAATGTATTTGGTGCCAGTCATCTGCTTGAAGAAATGGGCGTCGAGTAAACCTTTGCGGCGGTTCCGTGGTTGACTGAGTCGGTCAGTCGTGGCGATATTTGTGCCCGTGATCGTTTTTGTGAAATAGAGAGACTTCGAGAGTCTCGCCATTCATCGGGCACCATAGAGTCAGGTGGAATTCGTCGGCGCTGAGTAGTTGCTGAGGGAGTTTGTTGAAGCCTATCGCGAATCGTGAGGAATGCCCATCTGGATCGCTTGGCCTGGGATGAGCAGCAAGGGTGGTATCGAAGTCGACAGAGCCAGCTTGGAAGTTTGCCTTGAGTGATTCCCCCTGCAAGGCGAATGGCTGCTGATCCGTCGTCGATTGGCTGTAAACAATCATTCGCTTGCCGCGATCATCCAGCGTAAGCTCAAGTTCAAGATTTGCACCATCAGGCATCAAAAATACATGCCCGCCATGTGGACCATGTGCAGAGCTGACGTGAGTCGCTTTCTTGCAGCCAATCGACGCGACGAAAAGGATACAGAGCAGTGGCAGGTTGAGTCGTGGAAGTGACTTAGAAATCTCCAACAGGTTCACCATCATTCCGCTGGGCAAGGCGATGAAATACGCCATTTCGCTGTGATTCGATAGATTGAGATAGGAAGTGAACGGAGCCATCTGCGAAAACAAAATTGGAACCACCAGTATGATAACTACTGTAGTTCGCAGAGCCTCGACCATCGCAGTCGATATTCAACGGAAACGGTGCGTCATTAATCGGATAGAAAGACGTTCCCAGAACCATTTGGTTGTCTGTAAAGCCGCAGTCTCTCCAAGAATTCATTCCGGCCCAAACCGCCGCGTAGTTTCGCGTCGACCTTTCTCCAAGTGCGATCGTGTTGCTACTTCCGTCGATTATTGCGGCCATATTAACAGTTGAGTTTCGCCCGAAGAGGCCGTTTCCGTGAAAGTCACGATCCTTCCATGCTGCGAGAAGATTCTTCCATTCGCTTCCGTGAGAGCCAACGTAGTTTGACTTGGCAATCCTCATTCCAACAACAGGCCCGGTCACACCTGGTGGTCTCGTGAGATGAGCCCGGATCAGATCTGAGGGGTTGTAAAAGGCCTCATTTCGGATCGTCTCGTTTCTCGACTCGCCAGAAACAAAGAGGGATCGATAGGGATGAGCAAATTCATCTCCGGTGTCGGATGGACAGACGAATAATCTCAAGCTCGACAATAAGAATTTGGCTGACTGTGGATCCGTAGCAACGTCATCCAAAGATCGCCAATCTGGGGCAAGGCGATCATGAAGTGAAGTCTGTTCGACAAAGGGGAGTAGGAACGCGCCCCATCCCCAGCTCTTGCCATCTTTACCGCCTTCTACGTCCGCGATGTGCCCTGAAGGAAATTGCGAAAAGGCCGCATGGTAAGCCTGCAGAGCAAGACCAAGCTGCTTCAGATTATTGGAGCACTGCGCCCTTCTTGCGGCTTCTCGTGCTGCTGAAACAGCCGGGAGCAATAGCGACACTAGGATGCCAATGATGGAAATCACTACAAGCATTTCGACAAGAGTAAAGCCCGCTCGCAAAACAGCTTGCGTCGGGCTTTTAAGCCGACTCTGCGTCTCTCGTTCTATTTGTTGCCCGATCAGCATGGTCTCGACTCAACTTTTGCTACTGCACTGCGCACATGCAAAGGAATTGCATATGTATGCTAGTTGCAAATTCTGCAATTGTTGAGGTTAATGATGCTTATTCAGGCAAAGGATTAATGGCCTAACGGCGATAGTAACCATCCGGATTGTGAACGAAGTAGCAGTCATATGGGTGGAGTCGTGGCAGTCGCCTAAACCTGACCCCGCGTTCGTCCACTTCCTCCGTTCCGTCAAATCGAAGTGGCTCCAGTGAGCCAATGACAATGATGTTTCCCGCCACATTGCTTGCAGTAGGTTTCTTCATCACGGACTCCTCGCGAACTCGCTCTACCACGTTACCGACCCACTTCAGCTCATGTGCTCGGTCTGCAAACTCTTCCCAGTCGCCGGTGGAACTGTTTTCATACATTTCCTTGACGAACTTCTCCTGGGTAGTGCCGAGCTTGTCGCAAAGTGGTCCCATCAAGCGGTGAGCCCACTCTTGGTTCACTTCTAATTGCTCCGCTTGCTCTGTCATATTGCCGGACAAGAAGGAAGACATTTGGTGATGCAATAGGATCGCGTTCGGGTAAGCATAAGAGTTGTCTGCCAAAGTTGTGATCACCGCGGCCATACTCGCTGCATACGACTTGACGACAACGTGAATTGGGGCGTCACTGGCTTCCATCGCTTTTAAAATGCGATAACCGGCCATTACCGATCCACCAGGTGAATCGTCGATGACAATGAAGATTGGATCGTCGGACTGATTGTTATAGAAGTGCAGTCGCTCGGTGACATAGTTGGCGGTTCTGGAAGTGATTACGCCATTTAGGGCGATCCGACGGTCGCTGATAAAGAGTTCACCTCCCTGGAACGGGCGGGACTTGTAATCGAGTTCCTTCAGTACACGTCCCTTAGCCTTCTCTCGGTTCTCGGAGAGTGCGATCTCTCTTGAGAGCTCTGAAACGACTTGCATGTTTTCAAGGCTGGAGAGCTCACTCTCTTGCTTCAGTTTCGTGAATTTCTGTTTCAGCAAAGCGTTTTCGGCGACAAGTAGCTCAGTCTCAAGTGCGAACGAAGCCATTGCTTTCTTGCGTCGAGCCGATTCAAGGCTAGCTTCGGTGGAGAGTTTCTCCATCTCAAGTTTGAGCGCATTGAGTTCAGCATCCTGTCGGGCCTTTGCCAGATCCGAGGTGGCTTTCAGATCTGCCATTTCCTTTGCCATTTCCGCCAGCCGCTTGGCATGCGGGTCTTCCTTCTGCGGTTCTACCTGTGGCTTTGCCGGTTCTGCCGCCGGCTTTGATGGCTCATCTTTGGGTTCTTCTTTACCTTCTTTTGCCTCAGGCTTTACGTCCTCGTTTGCAGCGTCTTTCTTTTTGCCTTTCGGTGATTTCTTGTCCTCCTTCTTTTCTGCCGTTGCGGCTGATTGGGCCAGCAAAGGTTGTGAAGCGAACGTCAGGCAAAGTAGCGGGGCGAGAAGCACGGCTAAGAATCGGACTCGTGTACACGGCATGAAATGTATTCCTCTCAAAAAGTCTCTAGGAAGTGAGCGTCCAGTTAAATCAAGCGTAGGCGGCCAGGGCTGGAAACAGTGTTTCTCTCTGGCGAATCGGGATAATAGCGTTGCGGGAGGACGCTTACGAATTTGGATTCGTAGAGTTGGCAAACAATGAACTATGCATTGATATAGTCTGAAGGGCAAGCAATGATAGAGGCTTGCGCTGCAGTGAAGATCACTCTGGAATGGCTGTAGGACCAATTACGCCGTCCAAAAGCCGCAACATGGAAGCAGCAAACCGTTGACTGAAATTCTTGCAGTGGCTTTGGTCGTTGGGGGCGACTTGCAAACTCATTTGTTTCGCTTAGTTTCGCGACTTGGGCTGTGCCGACATCCACTGCTTTTCGGTAACGGACTCGCGAACCTGCAAGTGAATATGTGTTCCTTTCTTATTGCCGGCAACGACGTCTGGAATGCCATCGCCGTTGATGTCACCAGCTGCCACTTGAGTGCCAACTCCGGAATCGTCGTGGATCAGGTGCGGCACAAAATCGACGCCACCCGGTAAGCCTTCAACATCGCGTTTGAGCTCGAACCAATAGGTTACCGCCGCTGCGTTGGGTTCGGGGTCGCCCTTCGGTCCATGCGCCCAAAAGCGTTTGCCGACGACGAAGTCGGTGAGCCCATCCCCGTTGAAGTCGGCGGTGTCTAACGCGTGTGGCTGAGAGAAGTGAACGCCGTATCGGTTTTCTTCGGGCTTCTGATTGATGAAACGGTGCATCTCAAACTCGATCTCGCCACTGTCTGCTTTCGTGTGTTCCATCCAGCCAATACCGTAGCCGTGCGATGCGATCGAAGTCACTATGTCATTGTCTCCGTCCCCATCCAGGTCGAAAACTAGCATCTGAGCTCCGTCAAGCTTGAAAGGCCAAGTGTGATGCTTCCACAATGGATCTCCCTCGAGGTTTTCTGGTTGTTCCCACCAGCCTTTGGACTGCAAGAAGTCGACTCTTCCGTCGCCGTTGATATCGCCAAAGCCTAGGCCGTGAGCGTATCGAGTCAGCTTCAGGTCTTCCGAGATTTTGTGAAAGGTCCAGGCCTTGGTCGGATCGCTAGGGTTGGGGGCGGCCCATCCCAGGCAACCTTTGGAGTGAAAGATTAACTCCGGCGTCGCGTCTCCCACCAAGTTGCCGAATGCTGGCGATTCGTTGTCTATTTCTTTGTAGACTTCGTGCCTTGCCCACGGCTCGCTTCCCTTCGAATTTTGATACCACACATGCTCGTGGTCCTTTTTGTAGCCCGGCCACCCGACGATCAGAATGTCGTCCCAGCCGTCGCGATTAAAATCCTCTACGAAGGTCAAGAAGTTGTCGGAGTAGCCCAAGGGATCGTACTCTTTGGCAGGGCGATATTCGTGCATGTCCGTAAATTCGGGGCCTTCGTACCAAAACGGTCCGGAAACAATGTCCATCGCGCCGTCTTTGTTGAAGTCACCAAAGAACGCTCCCTCACCATAGAACTTGTCGGTGAGTTGCTTGGTTTCCCACGTGACGAGCTCATGGTCGGAACCGTTGGCCGGTGAGAATGCTGTGATCGGAGTCAGCTCTAGCTTTCTAAACTCGACTTCAGCTCCTTCGGCTTGAAGTGAAATCTGGCCTTCACTTGCGGTGCACCCGTAACCGTCGTTTACAAAGTCTCCATTTACCCAAACCCGGATTTTGTCGTCCAAGCACTCGATGATCATCGTATTCCATTCGCCGAGTGGTTTCTCACTGTCGTCAGTCAGGTTCTTGATATGTCGCGACTGTCCTTGTTTGCCACCCCAGTTGTTCTTGGGCCCAGCACGCCGACTCTTCATGTCTGGCACCTTGATATCCTCATGAATGCACCAGAAGTCGCCCGCTGCTTTGTGCTGCATCTGCA
>PKCQ01000450.1 GCA_002862265.1 Planctomycetaceae bacterium
ACCAGCTGCTGAATCGAGTCCAGATCTAGGAATTGCCCCTATAATCGCTTCCGCAACCTTGGACGCGTTCGACGCTGTAATCGTGCGTAGCATGCCGCTCGGCTCGCTGGAGCAAGTCATCTTTCGCATGGACTGCCTGCATGTCGCCCAAGAACGCGGCACACTGATTCTCAATCCGCCACGTTGCCTCGAAATCGCCATCGACAAGTGGTTGGCCCTGCATCGCCTCCAGCGGGCGGATCTAGACGTCCCCGACACCATCGCTTGTCAAGCTCGGGACCAAGCGATCGAGGCTTGGCAACAACTGGGCAAAGATGTTCTCGTGAAACCAATCTTCGGTGGGGAAGGGCGGGGAATCTTGAGGGTTCAAGATGAAGATTCGGCCTGGCGAATCAGCAGTACTTTGCAGCAACTGGGCAGCGTGCTCTACTTGCAACAGTTCATAGAGCATTCGGGGTACGATATTCGCGTCCTTTTCCTCGGCGAGAAAACTTGGGCTGTCAAGCGTTACGCTGCTGCGGGAAATTGGCGCACCAATGTCACACAAGGAGCCAGAGTCGAACCCCATGAACTCAGCGGGCTAGAACACTCCATTGCCTTGCGTGCAATTCAAGCCGTCAGCGCGGATGCCAAGCGAAGTTTTCTCGGCGTCGACTTGTTACCAGCTCGTAACGGAAAGACATACGTACTGGAAGTCAATGCTGTTCCAGGCTGGAAAGGCCTAGCCCGAGCTTTGAACATCGATATCGCTGATGAATTGACAGGCTGGCTGAGTCAAGAACTTACCTAGCTCTTAGACCCACATTAATGGGGAAGCCACCGGCAAGAGCTAAACACACACAGTTCCACCTTAATTCGAATCGCCCGTACCAATCATATGTCAGCAGCGGACACTCCCGAAAACATCGCCTTGCGTCTTCGTCCTATTGCAGATGCACATCTGGCGAAGATTGCGATGGCTTCTCCGCTAGGCAGCCACCGTGATGGCACCAATCGTCCGTATGACACAATGAACTTTGCGGAACTGGAACTCCACACGTCCTCGATCGCAGCTGGCTTTCAAGAAATGGGTATCGGCCCAGGCAAGCGAATTGTGATGCTCGTTCGCTTCGGAGCCGACTTCATATCACTAGTATTTGCGCTGCTCAAAGCCGGAGCTGTCGTTGTTCTAATCGATCCAGGCATGGGACGCAAGAATCTCCTGAAGTGCCTCGAAGCTACCAACCCAGATGGTTTCGTGGCGATCCCGGCTGCTCATGCAATACGCATTGCGATGTCACAAAGATTCCCCAACGCGAAGCTAAACGTGACTGTTGGCCCACGCTTCGGCTTTCTTCCCAAGCCGACCCTCAGTCAACTTGCTGGCACGCCATCCTCTCTATTCCAACCTCCAAAGATCAAACAGAAATCCGAAGCTGCGATCATCTTCACCACAGGGAGCACCGGGCCACCAAAGGGCGTCCTGTATACGCATCAGACCTTTAACAACCAAGTCGATCAACTTGTCGGTCATTACAACCTCCAACCTGGCGGCAAGGATCTTTCTGGTTTTCCCTTGTTCGGGCTGTTCAATGCAGTGATGGGAACCACAACCGTTATCCCTGACATGGATCCCACCAAGCCTGCTGACGTGTCACCTCCCAAGTTGATGGACGCGGTGGATCAGTGGCAGATCAATCAAGCATTCGGCTCACCAGCACTCTGGACAACCGTGGGCCGCTATGCCAAAGAGCATGGGCGTCGCGTCGAATCGTTGAAGATGGTTTTCTCAGCTGGCGCTCCGGTGCCACCTCACGTTCTAGAATGGATGAGAAACACGATGCATCCCGACGGAGTGATGTATACGCCTTACGGTGCCACCGAATCACTCCCGGTCGCTTCGATAGAGTCACGCGAAGTCTTGGAAGAAACCGCCCAAAAGTGCCAGCAAGGACAAGGAACTTGTGTTGGCGGCCGTTTTTCAGGCATCGAGTGGAGGATCGTCGAGATCACCGATGGACCACTCGAGTCGATCGAACAGTGCCAAGAATTACCGGTTGGCGAGATCGGCGAGTTGATGGTCAAAGGCAAGGTGGTGACTCGTGAGTATGTCACTCGGACGGATCAGAACGCCCTGCACAAAGTGCGTGACGGCGCTTCCTTCTGGCACCGCATGGGCGACGTTGGATACCTGGATGAGCAGAATCGCTTTTGGTGCTGCGGCCGGAAGTCGCATCGCGTTCGCATCTCGGCGGACGCCAGTGAAGACTTGTACACCGAGCCCATTGAGGCACTATTCAACAATCATCCCAAGATCCATCGCTGTGCGTTGGTCGGAGTCGGAGAACCGGGGGCGCAAACTCCTGTTATCATTGCCGAACCATGGCCGGAAACGCGTCCCAAAGACCGAGTGGGTGAGGGCCAGCTGCTTCGCGAGTTGATGCAAATCGCGGAGACGAACGAAAGCACCAAGGCGATTCAGAACATCTTCATCTTTCCGAAGCGGCTGCCGACCGATATCCGCCACAACTCTAAGATCTTTCGGGAGCAGTTGGCGCCTTGGGCCCAGAAAGAACTTTCCTCGCGTTAGCAAAATGCCAAGATTGAAACATCATGAGGCGCCCCATGGACCTATTTAGCCAACAGATCGAAGAAAATCTTAACAAGAATTTGCCACTTGCTGCACGGATGCGACCCCGCAACCTAAATGAGTTTTGTGGCCAGAGGCACTTTTTGGGTGAAGGTAAATTACTGCGGCGGATGATCGATGCTCGGCGTATCAGTTCCGTCATCTTTTACGGACCGCCTGGCACTGGCAAGACCACGCTTGCTCACCTACTTGCATCTGAGACAGGAGGCACCGTCAAATTGCTCAGTGCTGTAACCAGCGGCGTCAAAGACGTGCGTGAGGTTTTAGCCTGGGCTCAGGACGAGGTTGCATCAGGCAGTCCACGGCCACTCCTGTTCGTCGATGAGATCCATCGCTTCAATCGTTCACAACAAGATGCTCTTCTACCTGACGTGGAAGCAGGAGTCGTCAGCTTGATCGGAGCGACTACCAGCAATCCCTATTTCGCCGTTAATGGAGCTTTGCTCAGCCGCAGTCAAGTCTTTCAGTTTCAGCCTCTCGACGAGAAGGATCTGCTTCGGCTGTTGAATTCCGCACTCTCTGATTCGCAAAGAGGGTTTGGAAGTTGCGACATCACCTACTCAGATAAACCGCTGAGTTACTTGGCCCAAGCCTGCGAAGGTGACGCACGTAAGGCGCTAGGCGTCCTCGAGATTGCAGTTCTTTCCTCCGGGGATGGCCACATTGAGTTGACAGAGGACTTACTGCGAGAGTCGATGCAGCAAAAGACGATTCAGTATGACGGATCGGGTGATGAACACTACGATGTATCCAGTGCTCTCATCAAGAGTATTCGTGGCACTGATCCAGACGCAGCACTATATTGGCTCGCCCGCATGCTGGAAGCCGGAGAGGACATTCGCTTCATCTGCCGACGCTTGATCATTCTTGCAAGCGAGGACATCGGCAACGCAGACCCTCAGGCGCTCAACATAGCCGTCTCTGCTGCTCAGGCCTGCGAGATGGTTGGCTTGCCGGAATGCCAGTTGACGCTGTCGCAGACGGTCATTTACTTGGCCTGTGCCGAAAAGAGCAACGCTGCTACTTCGGCTATATCTTCAGCCAGAAGTGAAGTACGAGACGGCACGTTGATTCCGGTTCCCGTGCACTTGCGAGACGCTCACAATCAGGGAGCAAAAGAGCTCGGACATGGAGCGGGCTATCGGTACTCACACGACGAAGAAGATGGCATCGCGGACCAAGATTACCTGGGCGTGGACCGCGAGTTCTTTCATCCCACCAATCGAGGCTGGTAGGGCCAAATCTCCCAACGGCTAGAAGAGATTCGAGCTCGATTCCGGGCCACGAGAGCGAATTAATTTGGGCTCTCTCTCGGGAGCATTCGGTCAGAGCCTTGTGCGCAAAAACGCCCCTGCCGAAAACTAATCGGGCTGGGGACACGGCTAGCGAATAAAAGTGGCAAAATATTTTTGCTTGTGGCCGATCCGTCCGCTTCCGTCATGGGTTCTATTACTGGCAAGCTTGCTATAGCGTGCCCCAGAAGTGCCCCTCTGAAAATATTCTGATAGCCACGCGTGCTTCGAAAAATATTCGAAGATTTCTCTATCTCTGCCTGATATCCATCAATGCTTGAAATATCCACTAATGTGCTTGTGATTACTGATGACCGGTTACTTGCCGATTCGATTCATGCGCGACTCACTCAGCTAAGTTACTTTTGCGACATTCAGTCGGACGGCGCCAGTGCCGTGGAAGCCGTGTCGAATAACAACTACAAAGTTGTTCTGCTCGACCTAGCGTTGTCGGACGGGTCTGCACTAGGAATTCTTCGGTGCATTCATGAAGCAGATGAAAACCTGAATGTCATCATGATGACTCCAATCGACTTCCAACAAGAACGCCTCGCGGGACTAGAAGCCGGCGCTGATGACTTCATCCTGAAGCCCATCCAAATGGCCGAGCTCAAAGCTCGAATCGAAGCGTCCTTAGTGCGTTCGCGCACGAAACCGAAGACACGCTTGGAGCACACAGACTTGCGAATGGATTTGACCAACCGCACGGTTCAGCGGGGCGAGAGGCAAATTTCTTTGACGCCGACGGAATTTCGTATCCTTGAAATCTTAATGCGTAACCAAGGGCGAGTTGTCACTCGCCGGATGCTTTGCGAGTTTCTCTGGAACCCTGACTGGGAAGGAGTAACGAACGTGATTGAAGTGCACATCAATCGCTTGCGTACCAAGATCAACCAAGACGGAGACCAACAGGTCATCCACACCGTGCGCGGCAGTGGCTATATTCTTAGAACCCCTGAAAGTGCACCACCAACTCCCATAGGTAGCCGGCAGTCCACAGCATACGCTTAGTGGCTGCGCATTTTGCAAACGAAACTTGGTCGATTCCACTGCCGGAAAAGTGCTTCGACTTGGCTCAAACGAAGCTTTTCACTCGAAAGCCTCTCTAAGATCATTTACCGGGGTATAGAGCGGGCGGCGATTTCAGGATAGCTTGGCATGCTCAAATAAATCGAGAGTGCTGAGAATTATATTTTCAGACCTCATGAGAATCCTTCTTTTTCGCCCACGTTCGCCTGATGTACCTGACCGAAAATCCAGTTCTCCAACGAGAATTGCTGACTAACCTCCGGGCCAGCCGAGCATTCATCTTAATGCTTGTCTACCAGATGGCGCTCGCCTCAGTGCTTCTAGTTGCTTACC
>PKCQ01000651.1 GCA_002862265.1 Planctomycetaceae bacterium
GAGACGCCGAGACGAAGCCGGGATCGGGCCGAGGGTAAAACCAGCCAGCTTGCTCGATCTCGGTCTCACCAACTCGCAGAGTGAAGTAGTTAGCTTTGCCCTTCCATTCACACCAACTCGTGTGGTCGGAAACGATGAGTTGCGATGAGATTAGTTCTGATAATGGCATGTAGTAGACGGGCGGATGACTTGTTTCAAGCACCCTACACGCAGCTTTAGTGTCGACGATGGTTTGGTCGGCGACCAAGACTCGAATCCTGGTTTCCGGCGTTTCTTCGCAACGAGGCGGCCGCGGGTAGTCCCAGACCGATTCCTGGTGTGGCCCAGGCTCAACTGGTTTGCGAAAAGGAGAATCTGACATGGTACGGTGGTGGCAGGACATTAGGGACAAATAGTTTGATGACTCTATGATTCAGTCAATCCCTTTGTATTGGTCCGGTGTCATAGCCTATTGATTACGTTGGCTTCCGTTTAGTACTCGAGGAAAAGTCGTCTTGTGAAATTCTCAGCCGGTCGCATGATGGGTTATCTCACACTGGGATGCATCACACTGGGATGCATCACGCTGGGATGCCTGCTCATGGGGCTCGGGATCGAAGGTAAGTCTTTCTTTACTCCGATGTTCATTATGTTCTTGGGCCCCTTTCTGGCGACCTCCCTTTGGGCTGCCTTTGATCCGTGGGTGCCCTGCCCTAGATCGATCGACGAACAACTGCACGACCATAAAGGAATCCCCAGAACCTCATCGCTTACCGTTTCCTCAGCCATGATCATTGGGCTTTTATTCGGTTTGTTAGGTGGCTTAGGAGCTTTCCTATTCGTCGATAACAACCTCACGATGGACTCTGGTGGCGCTTCCGCAGAAGAATTCATCAGAGGTTCTGGCGTCATTGCCTCGGCCGCCCTGGGAGGCATGGCTCGAGGAATCTGTTTGGCCTGTTTCCTGGAACTGCTGTGCGGCTATCGAATTGGATCACGTTATAGAGGCTGGTTTGGACTTTGCTTCGGATCGATGCTGGCACTACTAGCTTGGCCATTCACTGGAGATTTGCGAGGGACAAACGCGAGTTGGACATGCATGGTACTGCTTCTCTTGGGCTGGCGTGTACTTTGCCTTGCTAATCCTGCCGTAATGGGAAAAGCCAGCACTCCTCCTCGACCCCGGAAAGTGTTCGCGAGACGTTCGCGATGCTGGGGCGCTCGAGCCTTTCTCGCAGGGGCCGCAATGGGTGTGGTGCTAGCTTGCATCCCGCTCTTCGAAAGACCGCTCCGGTTTTTAATACCCGACTCACATCTGTTCAACGCGATCGTCTTTGCGACTCTATGCGCATCCCTGTTCGTCGTTCTGGGTGCCGAGGAAGCGGACGGAGAATCGAAGTCTTAGGAATCGCTGCCGAGCAGCTCGGTTGCCTTGGTAGTTTGCATCTGGACTGGTTGCGTCCGCAACGAGATCCACGATTTAAATCCTGGAAGATCCGAAGCCGAGAGTCGCGAATGTTGTCAGGCTGGCGAAGATTAACGCGCTATGTCCGGCGGGCTAAACTGGCAGCGTTAGCACATGCCCTGCAGAAGCAGGATAGGAACTTGTTTGGGGCAGTCTATGCATCGATCGTCTTTGGTAGATGTTCTAGGAGTCATTGGTAGATGCCCAGGTTATCGTTAGCCGATGCACCACCTTATTCTTTTCGGCCGAGATCAGGTGGAGACTCCAAAAAAGGTGCTGCTTTGCAAGAAAAGTCTTCGAAATAGGTTGTCCAAGACAGCACATTGACAAGGTCACAGACACGCATCGTTCGATCAAGATGCACCGCAGCACGTGACTCTACAAAGAACTTCCGAATCAATCGTCTCGTGGAGGTCATGAGCATTGCTGCCAACAGCGGCTTGTTCACTTGAGCTTAATCGCCAATGATGTGCCCGTAGCACTAGCTAGTCTGGCTGAACTGGCCTATTCGAGCTTTTCGCCTGCAGGCTGAATGCTAGCCGCAGTTGATCAATTGGTCGCGGCGAGCTTTCGGTGATCGGCCGAGAAGGCTTGGGATCGAAGTTTACGGCAGAATATCATTTGAAAGTTGTTTCTAGAAACGAACTGCAAAACAAGATTCCGCTATGCAAAACGTAGCCAGCTATAAACGCTTGCTGTTCGTTGATGATTATCAGTTGAATAGCTATACGGCCAAAGCTCTTTTAAGTGAGCTGATTACCGGTGTGTCTATTGTTGCGTTCGTTTTCATGTGATAAGTGAGGGGCATCGAAGTGTTCCGTTTGTCATCATGATGGACATCAGCATGCCTGAGGTGGAGGGTATCTGGACGTTACGGCATGTTCGGGAGTAGAACCCTGGTAAACGCCCCTATATTATCGCCGCATCCGGCCAGGTCCATGAAGAGTTTCGGGGCTTAGCCGTCGGGGCGGACATGGACGAATACCATGAGAAACCTTATAGCATTAGCCAGTCGAGGGAAGCGCTAGACGGCGAGAGGGGCGGGCGGATATTTCTGGAATCCGATATGGATTGTCTTCCTGGAACGGTCGGAATGGCTAAAATTTTGGCGTAAGTCTTGGAGTAGCGAACGAGATTCATTGGTCCGCGAAGATGGGTAATATCGCGGTGTTCTCTACGCGAACTAAACGAATCAATTTCTCTTGACCGATATTCAAGCTAACTACGACATTGTGATCATTGGCAGTGGGCACAACGGCCTTGTGGCGGCCAGCTACCTTTCTCGTGCTGGCCATTCTGTCCTAGTTCTCGAGGGCAACAACGAGTTAGGAGGAGCGACTCGTTCAAAGCAAGTCTTTTCGGGGCAGCCAGCTCGCCTATCGGTCTACTCTTATCTCGTTAGCTTGCTTCCGAAGAAAATCATCGATGATCTTGGCCTGAAGCTCAGATTGCGATCACGGAAGACAGCCTCGTGGACTCCGAGTTTTGAGAACGGGCACTATCGAGAGCTCCTGCTGCGAAATAATGAACCCGAGCAAAACCGTGCTGCTATCGAAGATTTGACTGGTAGCTCGCGAGACTATGACGGCTATTTACAACTGCAGCAGTTGCAGGAACAACTTGCAGCCGCTGTTTGGCCAAGTTTCTTGGAGCCACTCCTTAGTCGTTCGGCTTTACGCAGTCATTTAGGGCATGCTGGAACGCAGGCTTGGCGAGCGTTCATTGAACAGCCGTTAGGCATGATTCTTGAGCAACTGATCGATAACGACCTGCTCCGCGGGGTCCTGTTGACTGACGCTCGGATCGGATTGCAGACTCACGCTCACGACGCCAGTCTTCTGCAAAACCGTTGTTTCTTGTACCACATTGTGGGCAATGGTTCGGGCGAATGGCGCGTTCCAGTGGGTGGGATGCAGTCTTTGGTTGATCAACTTATCGATGGCTGTCGGGCAACGGGACGGGTGAGTTTGCTCGGCGGTGCACCGGCCCAGCGTCTATCGCTTGGCGAGAAGGTTCATAGCGTTGCTTTCCAGCATGAGTGCAAAGAGTATGAAGTGGAAGCAAAGCATGTGTTGTGCAACGCGTCACGACAGGTCCTCGATAACTTGTTGGGGCGCGACAGCTCGTATGATCCAATTTTTCAGGGGGCGGGATTCAAAATAAATATGTTGCTAAGACGGCTTCCACGTCTCAAGGAATCCAAGCACAGCGCAGGCGAGGCTTTTGCCGGTACGGTGCATATCGACGAAGGTTATTCCCATATGCAAACATGCTTCGAACAAAGTGACGCAGGTGTGATGCCCGCAATGCCTCCGGGGGAGATTTATTGTCATACGTTGACGGACGAGTCGATTCTGTCTGAAGAACTCATCGCGCAGGGCTATCACACCATCACACTCTTCGGCCTCGATATGCCCTACAAACTTTTCGTGGGCGATCCAGAGGATTCGCGGGAAGAAGCGGTGAGACGATACCTACGCGGGCTCAATCAATACCTTGAGGATCCGATCGAAGAATGTCTTGCTTTCGATTCTGACGGAAAGCCTTGTCTTGAGGCGATGAGTGCCTACGATCTGGAAGCAAAACTGCGGCTTCCAAGGGGAAACATCTTTCACGGTGATCTGAGTTGGCCCTTCGCAGAATCGGATGCGGCAGTTGGAACCTGGGGTGTGGAAACCGAGCATCGGCGTGTACTGCTTTGCGGATCGGCCGCCTCCCGAGGAGGCGCGGTCAGTGGCGTGCCGGGCCACAACGCTGCAATGAAAGTGCTTGAGGCCGAGGGCAGCTAATACTCAAGAAACGACTGCTCTGCTGCGGTGTTGGGGTTCGATCGGCTCACATCGTCCAGCGTACTCTCTGCCTTCGCGCATACGGGAATTAAAGGATTGGCTCATTCAGTTTCCGAAACGGCTGGCGAATAAAGAACTCGCAATCAGCTAGCAGCTTTGAAGTGCTTTCCCTTCTTAGAGAGGCATTTTGGGGCCCACTGGTTGTCGCTCTGAAATAAAATCGAAGTAATGGCTTCTTGCGATTCAAGAAGTTGATTCCGAAGATTTACCCTCAAATTTCTGCCAGCTCATGTCAAGCCGCCTCGTACTGCTTGCTATCCTTTCGAACTTTGCTCTCACCATTGCCGTAGCTGATGAACTCATTGGCGAGATAGCGGCAAGCGTTTCGTTTTTGGAGGACAACTGTATGGACTGCCATGCAGATGGTGCTCAAGAAGGTGGGCTCGATCTCGATGCGCTTCCGGTTGCTTTGGACTCACCGGTGCATTTTTCTGCTTAGGAGCGCATCTTCGACCGTGTCAAAGTGGGGGAAATGCCGCCAGCCGATTATGAACAGCCCTCAGCCAAGTCTCGTAAAGACTTTCTCGAGATGCTTGGCGGAGATTTGAGGGAAAAGCATGCAGCGCGCAAGGAGACGGTGCTGCGGCGATTGAATTGTCGTGAGTATCAGAACACTTTGAATGATGTCTTTGGAACAGCGGTTGACTTGGAATCTGACTTGCCACCCGACGCTCGCGCCGGAGACTTCTCCAACAACGGCGAGGCACTCGGGATCTCTTCGGTGCATATGGAGAAGTATTTGTCGGCCGCGAATTCGGTCATCGATGCCGCAATTGCAAAGACTGAGAAGCGGCCGCCCTGGCAAGTCGTGACGGCGAATTACGCAGAAACAAGCGAAGGGCAAAAGTTCATCGGAAAGTTTTGGGACAAGCTGGATGATGGAGCGGTGGTTTTTTACCAGCGTATGGGCTATCCCTCCGGCATGCTACGCGGCACCGAGATTAAGTCGCCTGGACGCTACAAGGTACGAGTGACTGGGTAC
>PKCQ01000222.1 GCA_002862265.1 Planctomycetaceae bacterium
AGGCTGCTGACACACCAGTTTTCGATCTATAATGTTGGCCCATGAATCATTCCGTTGACGTTAACTGGATTTGCCAAGTGCTCTATCAAGCCTGTATTCGAATTCTCTTCGGTACAAAAATCTCAGCCTGGATTTCGGCAACTAGTCTCATGTACTTTAGGCTGCTTTTAGCGGTCTCAGTAGCAGGCCTTGATCTACAGGCTCAGGAAATGGGGCCGCGGGAAGATTTCGAAATTGGCGGCCTGAAGGCATTCGTTTGGCTGCCGCCGGAAACGTCTCGTGTGGAAGGCAAAACGCCATGGGTTTGGTACGCGCCAACGTTCGCGACTCGCTTACCTGGCAAAGAAGAACATTGGATGATCAATCTCTTCCACCGAGAGGGTATCGCGATCGCCGGAATCGATGTCGGCGAATCCTACGGAAGCCCCAATGGCACCGCTCGATATCAAAAGTTTTTTGAGCACCTGACCAAGCAGCGTAGCTTCTCTTCGCGGCCAGTCTTGTTGGCACGAAGCCGTGGTGGACTGATGCTATACAACTGGGCTGTCGAACATCCGAAGTCGGTGGCAGCTGTGGCAGGGATTTATCCCGTTTGTGACTTGCGTAGCTACCCTGGACTGGCCAAAGCTGCCGGTGCCTACGAAAGAAGTACGGCAGAACTCGAGTCGGATTTGGAGCGGTTGAACCCGGTGCAAAGAATCGAGTCCCTAGCCAAAGAGGGTGTTCCGATTTTGCATATCCACGGTGATCAAGATCGAGTCGTACCAAACGATCAGAACTCCGCTGCCTTGGCCAAGAACTATCGAGCCGCCGGTGGCAAGATGTATCTCCATATATTTCCTGGCCAAGGCCACAACATGTGGGAAGGGTGGTTTCGGTCGCCGCTCATCACCGAGTTCGTGATCACGCATGCTCGCGGTAAAAACGCGGACGCGACAACCCTAAAGAAAACGGTTATGGCCGGTTATCAAGGGTGGTTTAACTGCGAAGGCGACGGCGCCCGGTTGGGGTGGAAGCACTGGGCTCGCGGACGAAAAGGGACATTAGGCCCCGGCAACGTCACGGTCGATTTGTGGCCTGAGATGTCGGAGTACCGGTCGGAGCAGCGTTATGCGTCCGAGTTTCGCTTGGCGGATGGATCGGCAGCGGAAGTCTTCAGCAGCGCAGATGCGGAAACGGTCGGAATTCACTTCCGTTGGATGCGTGATTATGGCATTGATGGTGCATTCTTGCAGCGGTTTGCAAACGGCTTTTCCAACAAGCCATTGATGGCCAACAAGGATCGGGTTCTGCAGAATGTGCGTGAGTCGGCTTTGCGATTTGGCCGCAATTACGCAGTGATGTACGACTTGAGTGGTGTCCGCGCAGGAGAAGTGAAACGAGTTTTTGACGACTGGCAAAAGCTACGCGCAACAGTCACCGAAGATCCCAACTACCTACATTTGGATCGCCGACCTCTCGTTGCAGTCTGGGGTGTCGGTTTTGCTGATGATCGACCTTACTCCTTGGAGGAATGTGCTGACCTGATTTCACAGCTGAAGTCATCAGGATGTGCCATCATGCTCGGCGTCCCCACCTACTGGAGAACCGGTCAGCGTGATGCAGTGGCTGCTCCAGAATTACATGATTTGCTGAAGCAAGCCGATGTAATTAGTCCATGGAGTGTCGGTCGCTATCGCACGGAAGAGCAGGCAAAACAGCATGCGGAGAAGACCTGGCGTGCTGATCAAGCCTGGTGCAATGAAAGCCAGCTAGACTTTCTCCCGGTTGTCTTTCCGGGCTTTAGCTGGCGCAACTTAAAAGGACCTGAAGCTCGTTCTATTCCTAGAAACCGAGGAGAATTCCTGAAAATGCAAATAAGTGCAGCGAAACAGGTCGGATGCGAAATGCTCTATGTTGCCATGTTTGACGAAGTTGACGAAGGTACAGCAATATTCAAGTGCACGAACGACCCGCCTGTCGGTCCAGGTGCTGAATTCGCAAACTACGAGGGTCTGCCGAGCGACTATAACTGAAGCTTACGGGAAGAGCCGCAAAACTGCTTCGTGGCGAACTGAGCCTAGAGAATTGGGGCAAGTAACAGAGCCAAGCTGAAGGCATCTACTCTCCGTCCACCAGGTCCCCTTGCATGGTGCCGTTTGAATGTCTCGCTTCTTCTGCTGGCATAGGTCCGAGAATCGATGTGACGAGTAAATGGTCGTCCTGCGGATCAACGAAACGCAGGTCCAGGATGATCTTACCGCCCTCGACGATGCACTTGATGGCAGGCAAGGCGGCATCTTCATCGGAACACGCGACACTGAGTTCGTCCGCAAGCTTTTGCGCCGCCGAGCTACAGGCCAACTCGACTGCCCAGTTTTCCAGCGAGTATCGATTCCAGGGTGCGTCACCAAGGCTGGCCATTCGGCTGATCGCTTGAGCGGATTTTACCGGACCGACGCCGTTAAGTTGGATTGCGATACGCTCTGCTCGGCCTTTCAAATTCTCCGAGTTGACTAGCATCAAAGGCAAGAATCCGCTGCCAAGGTCATCTTGCAATGATGGCAGCTGAAGTGCAACCATTGCGGCGGCCGCCTGGGGCCAAGCAAGTGTATCTCCCGATTCCTGAAGCGCCGTACGAAGGGACTCGATCCTTGTTTCTTCTGCAAGCACGAGAGCACCCGTTGGTGCGGCTAGCAGCAGATGAAGTGGTGCGACTAGAGCCGTGACGCCGTCGGCGCGTCGCAAGCGTGGCATATGCAATTTTTCGGTCAGAGCTTCGTGCAAGACTACGTCGGCCGAAAGCTGGAAAACCGGGACAGAGGTCTGCTTCGCGGCCTCGATCGCAGCCGCATTCTGTTCCTGTCCATCCGCCGGACTCAATGTGTTCGGCGAGACAAGCAAAACACAACTCTCGCTGTCATTCGAGTTGCCGAATGCAGTTTGCCAATCCTGTGAGCTACAACCGTTAGCAGGTCCAACTTCAGTTACTTGTAGGCCTGCCAGCATCGAGGCGACGTTGCCTAGGCCGGGAATACGCACTAGGTCAGTTTTGGCAATTAGAACTTGGCGGTTGCCAATGAGATGACGCAGGGCAGCATTGAGCGCTCCAGCAAAACAGCCGGTAGAATTAAACTCGTGTCGGAGTGTGTTCTCGACCTGCCAATCGTGAAGACCAGGATCATGGAATTGGGTCGCGTGCTTTACGAAAACCTGAGCAATCGCAGAACTGACTGGAACGGAGCCTAGGTCGCTACCGAACAGCTTGCCAGTTGCATTGATAAGCAGGGAGTCTCGATCCCATTGTACATCGCAGGCGACCGAATCTAGCCAGCTTCTTGCTTGCTGCCATGCATGTTGCACTTGCTCCAGCGGATTCAAATCCCCCAAACCGACTTTATTAAGAGTCCCGCGAACTCGTCCGGAAATTTCAGGCTGCTGAATCGCTTCTAAGATTTTCTCGATGGCGGTTGCGGGATAGAGATCTTCGAGCCGATTAGGAATCTTTACCATGGAGCTGTTTTAGCTGGAGTACCGTACAAAACAAAAGGATCTGTGACCACCGCAGGGCAGATCAGAGATCCGATCGGTGGGCCGGAGATAACCGCGGGCCTGCGTTTTCTTTTTTTCAGCCCAAGGCCACGGGTGCGTTTTACTTCACCAATTTAAAATCGGATCTAATCCTTATGGTGAGTCCCCAGTTTATCAAGCCAAGATCGGACTGGAAGCACTTTTGAATTCGATAACACAAAGCTCTTGGCAAGTGCCGGTGCGATCCGGACTACTTGCTAGCTTCCTCTTCCACGAGTCGTTCGAGTTCTTTCCTCGCTCGCTCCTCGGGAAGTAGCTCGATTCGTTGCAGCTCGTTCATTTGCGTCAGATCTTTCCCGAGTGCTTCGAGTTTCGACAGGAGTTCGTCGGTGGGGGAAGTCTCCGGCTCAGCATTCAGCACTGCTTTCACCCAAGTCGCTATGGTGTAACGATCCTCGTCAGTGACCGGTTTTTGCTCATCAGCACCAACTTGAAGCAACTTGTTTGAGTCCTCCGACATGCTTTTCAAGAGTTCTTCCAATCGCCAATCCTCGATTACATTTGGATTCAGCAAGTCTTCTTGGTTAGTCGGTGAAATCGAGTTCGTCAAAACCCACTCGAAAATTGCAATCCGATCGGTCTCGCTCATTAGCGCTGGATAGATTTCACGCACGCGTAGAAGGACAATTGCTTCGATCTGTTCGCGACGCTTGGCGAGATCGGCCTCAGCGTTCAGCAGGTCTGGGAAATGAGTTGAAAAATTGTTCAACAACGCCGCGAAAGAACGCACGGTGGCAACAGCAGAGGTACGTTTTTCAGGATCGCTATCAACAATGAGCTCTAGAGCGAGCAACTTGGACTTGTCTTGATCGAGTACGAATCTCTCAAATTGTTCTTTGAGCAATCCTTGCTCAACGGGCTCAAGGTTTTCAATCCAAGCTTGCTTTTCCGCTGAATTTGTCAGCGGCACAAGCTCTTCTCCGAATCGTTTCCCAGGAAATGCGACCGTCAAGTTTTCGATCTTCATCAACTCCTCAATCCACGCGTTTTCGTCGATCTGCTTGAGCGAGTCGTAGTCAGCAATGAAGGCGAGGTTTTCTTCCAACAAGTTGTTGCGAAAAGCATTGCTATACCTACTCGCAACCGCCCCAAGCAATCCAGCTCCGATACAGAGCGCTGCAAACATCAAGAGCGGACGTTTAAGAAAGCTAGAGCTGGAGCCTTGCCTATTCTGCTCGAGCTCCAAGGTCACCAACTCGATGGTAGAGCGAGTCAGGTCAGGATTGGGAGTTTCCTGTGGAAGATCGACCAGCATTTCCCAGGTCTGTTGCAGGCCCTCTATACGTTGCTGAAGATGCTGGTCGCCAGCTATCTGCTGCTCAAGCGTTTCACGCTCCGTCCCTGTGAGCTCACCGTCCAAAAAGGAAACTAGTGTCTCGTCGTCAATTGGCTTTTTCATCAGGAATCTTGCTCCTGGTTCGAAGCGGATGTACTCGTGACACTATTCTCGTCCTCCGAATTTGGCAGGACGCCGGATTGAACATAAGGTTGCAGCAAATTTTTCAGATTGACACGAGCTCGGCTCAGCAAAGACTTTACAGCTTGAACGCTCAGCTCCATCGTGTCCGCAATCTCTTGGTAGCTCAGCCCCTCAAACTTGCACAGCAACAATGCGATGATTGCACGAGAGGTGTCCACGAATCATGGCTTGCATGAACTTACTTACAATTC
>PKCQ01000145.1 GCA_002862265.1 Planctomycetaceae bacterium
TCCATCCTCCTCTTGCCCTTTGCAACAAGGCATTTTGGCCTGGGTTTTGCCAGTGATTCTGCAACAATACCAAGCTTCATCGCGAACTCGAGCGGATGTACCGACTCTATCCCATGTCGAGTTACGCGATTGGCCAGTTTTGCAGGTTGAATGATGTCAGAAACGCTGGAGCGGGCAGCCGAAAAGTTTACGGCTCCAATCTTAAATGTCGCCGCGTACAAGTTCGTCGAACTAGAAACGGAATTAGAGGAGCGTCGCCAGAAGCTCAAAGAGTTTTGCTTAGAATTGGGGCTGCGCGGAACAATCCTATTGAGCCCCGAAGGCATCAACATGTTCGTGGCCGGTGCCCCCGAACAAGTGCACGCACTTCTGGCTCATTTACGATCCACGGCTGAGTTTGCAGACTTGGAGGCCAAAGAAAGCTTCTCGGACAAAGTTCCTTTTCGGCGTATGCTGGTTCGTATCAAGAAAGAAATCATTCCTTGCGGTATCGCGTCCGTGCAGCCTGGTGAACGCACCTCTCCGAAGTTGACGGCCAAAGAACTCAAACAATGGTTGGATGAAGGGCGCTCCTTCCGATTGCTGGACACGCGCAACAAGTATGAAGTCGATCTAGGTACTTTCGCTCAGGCCGAGCATTTGGAACTCGATCACTTCCGAGATTTCCCGGAAGCGATCGAGAGCCTGCCTGAAGAAGCAAAAGGCGAGCCTATTGTCATGTTTTGCACCGGTGGTATTCGCTGCGAAAAGGCGGGGCCGCTAATGGAGCAAGAAGGCTACCGCGAAGTCTACCAACTCGACGGGGGCATACTCAAATACTTTGAAGAGTGTGGCGGGGAGCACTACGAAGGCTCCTGTTTCGTTTTCGATGGACGCGTGGCTCTCGATCCTGAACTCAAGCCGACCGGCAACCTTTTGTGCTTTGCCTGCCAAGCTGTCCTAACGGCCGATGACGTTAGTTCGGGTAAGTTCATGTTCGGTGAGTATTGCCCTAAATGCTACCAGTCGCAAGAAGAATTGGAGCGACACTCTTTCGAGGATCGGCAGCAACGAATTCGCGACTGTGCTGCGAGTCAACCTGGTAGTACGCCGTACACAAACGTTCGAGAAATCCATGTTCCAGGACGTTTCGCCGGCAAGCCGATGATTGACTTTCTATGCAGCTGGCAACCGCGCATCCAACGTGAACAATGGGAACAATGGCTGAATGCAGGTGAGATTCTGCTCGAAAACGGGCAGCCTGCCATAGCTAACCTCAGAGTGAACGAAGGACAGCGTTTTGTCCAAAGCATGCCGGGAACAGTCGAACCTGAAATTGCCACGAACATCGAGTTGCTTCATGAAGATGAGAGCCTCATCGTCGTCAGCAAGCCCGCTCCGATGCCTTGTCATCCAAGCGGCAGGTTTAATCGCAACACGCTCGTCTCAATCCTCTCGCAGGCTTACCCGAAACAGGAGAAGCTACGAGCAGTTCATCGCTTGGATTCACTAACAACTGGTGTTACCGTGCTTTGCCGAAAGTACCGTCCTGCAAAACTCGTCCAGGAACAGTTTGCCAGCCAGAGTGTCGAGAAAACTTACATGGCTCGTGTCACTGGACATCCAGAGTGGAATGAGCGAGTCTGTGAATTGCCGATTACGGCCAATGCAGTCGGTCCGCACGGCGAGAGAGAAATTGACGAGAGCTCCGGACAGGAAGCGAGAACAGTGTTCCGCCTCCTGAGAAAGTTTGATGATGGAACGAGCTTGATCGAGGCGTGCCCTGAGACGGGACGAACGCATCAAATCCGACTCCACCTGCACCAACTCGGTCACAGCATCCTTGGCGACCCGCTTTATGGCAATGCGGAATCGCCTAACGGCACCATGATGCTGCATTCAAGTAAGCTGCAACTGATACATCCGGAGAGTGATAAACCTGTTTGCTTCCAAGCTCCGCCCCCGGAGTGGGCTTCGCTGAGTGGGACCAATCACTGACACATTGCTGGCGTGAAACTCTGATTTGCTTGGGTAGTGCGGTACCGAATTCCTTTTTTGCCAAAAATACAACACTGCTCCCAACCAAAAACCCACGCGGAACTGATGCACCTCAATCCCCCTAGACAACCGCAACATTACGCTTAGTGTGCGGGGCTTTGCATCCACGCAAGAATGTGGACGTTGCGTCGTGGGACCGATCTTAGATAACTCATCTTAGGCAGGACTTCATGCTATCCAGCGAAATGATGCAAGCTGGCTTTTCAGCCTTCCTCCCCAAGTTCGTATTCGCACTCTGCCTTGCCACGTGCATGCTTCGCGTTTGCGACCGACGCGCCTCGGCTTTGCAGTCCATCATTGCTCTCTCGTTCCTTGCAACCATGGCGAGCGCATTCGAAGGATGGCAGGAGACCGAAATCTCAAGTGCAGCAAGCTGGTACACCGCTGCGTTTTTTGCCGCTCTGCACCTCGTCATCGTGCTACGGCGATGGGCTTCCATTCGTCCAAGACAACTTCACGAGGAGCAGAAGCAAGGTACCAATGCTCTGACCAACAAGGAAAAACGGAAGCAAAAAGCCGAATTGCGAGGCAAGCAATACTCGACTCCTTTTGCATCTGCGAGCCCAATCGAATTGGGAATGTTATTTGTCGCCATACTCTCAGCTTGTTACGGCTTGGTCCAAGACTGGCGAGAAATGAGATTAACCGGCGATGCAGGCATCTATGCAGCGATGGCTACAACAGCGAACACCGGACTCTGGGCTACAGCCATGGTCTCAGCCTTGGAACTTACTTTTCTCAGCTCGCCGCTCAATCTGAGTCCACAAAAAGGCCCAAGAGTTTCATGGACTGGTATCGCCAGCTTCGGCTTGACTGCATTTGTCCTTTGCTTGATGGTCAGCAGCCTCATGTTGCTTCGCGAAAACGGTTTGGATCGCAACGACCGTTTGATCGATCAAGCAGTGCCCAAGGTATTTGCACTGACTTGGATGATTCTTGGATGCATCGTTTGGATCGTACCGCATCGCGTTCGCTCCTTTCAAAAATGTGGTACCGCGAAAGAGTGGACGACACTGGCCCTCACCAGTTGGATCGGCCTCGTTTGCTTCAGCATCATCGCCGCCCTTCCCAACAACTGGCCCTGGCACTTGATATAGACACAATTAACCTTTGGTCCAAACTCAAGCGACGGGCTTACACTTCGTTCAAAACGATATTGTGTGCAAGGCAACGGATTACAAACAAGAAATTTTGAATACTGAAGCATCCTGAATACTGAAGTAAGAATTCTCCAGCTCTTTGTTCCTAGTTCTCCGCGAGCTGCACCGCCGCGTGATATTCCTTGCCTCGGAAGCCGGGTAACCAGCGTTAAGACCTTCTCAGCGTTTGCGAAATTGCAGTGGTCGTTTCGTCGCTTCGCAGTTTTCGAACGGTCCACAGGAACAGCACTGCTCCCGAGCAGACCAATACCGCCACGACGCCCAGGTACACGAACGCCAGATCGACTCTCTGAGCCAGCATGTTCCCTGCAACACTAAACTGTAAAACAATCCACGCCGCCATGGTTAGCAAAGACCATGGTGTAAGGACCAGCACCCAAGTCTGCCAACACGAACGCAAGTTGCTGCTTACGAAAACAATAGTGCAATACAGCGGGGCCAATAAATTGACGCACATTAGAATCACCGGCGTTCCCCAGATCACCTCCAGAGGAATGTCGGTCATTAACAAAATACCAATCGACACGGCCCAACCCGGTAAAACTCCACAGGCAAACAGTAACCGATTGGCAAGCAAGCTGGTGAAAATCTCACGGATGGAATACGGAAATATGGAACGGCTCGCCGCAAAGCCCATCGCCAAGTTGCCTTTTGCGTAGGCCGCTGAGAACTCTCTAAAGTTGGCCAGCGAAAGTGCGAATACTATGATGAGCGGGACACGCAGGAAGGGAGGCAGGCCGCGCAACGGATAAAACTGGTTGAGCACCAGCATGGCGACGCAAAAGGGCAGGGGCCAGAAGCCTACAATCAGCTCTTGCCATCTCGATCGCCTTGGAAAACGCATTCCGAGTAACCCGAGGACCGCAAGCTGACGCCTCGTCAATCGAAATGGACATAGAATCCGATCGAGTAACGATCGCCGGTGACTACCAAGCAAGACCTCACGGTGCTCGGCCACAAGTTCACGCAGGCGTTCTGGCCTGTCGGCCGCTTCCGCCATCTCCCCGTCTTTATTTGGACGAGCCCAAGAGCGAAGCCAGCCGCGTCGAAAGGCAGGTTGATACTGCCCCGTTATGAGCTGCACATCTTCCAACTCCAGACTACGTGCAAGCCGCCTCCAAGCCAGAAACGTAATCGCCAGCCCAATAGTCGGAAAAAGATACTCGCGAAGCCAGTTCCCGGGCCACAGTCCAGCCAGACCAACGTACCACCCAGCAGGTGGCAAGACCCACAATGCTTCGTACGACTGCAACTGCCTGACTTCGAGTACATCCCGCGTGGTGACTGCAAACCCGATAGGCACCACACAACTTACGATGAGGAGTGCAACCGCAACGGTTTGAATTATCGGAGTTGGGGGTAAGTAGGCGGCCAGCCAGTCTGCCAAGAGCCAGCTGGTCAGGATGGTTGCCAACACCATCAGAGCGACTCGTCCGACCATCCACGCGGACCAATCCAGCATGAATGCTGGAAACACAAAGGCACCACTGGCCAAAACTAATGCGGCCGAAGCGATCGTCGCCAGAATGCCCCCGACCGGGCGAATCAGTCGACAATCAGCGATCGGAAAACTTGTTCCCCAGGGGCGAAAACGCACAGAAATCGGATGCTGCCGGATGCTCAATGCTGCCCCGATAGTGCCTGCAACACTCAGCAAACACCACCCGGCCAAAACTGGTGCGATGGGAGGCCGAAAATTTTCGCCATCCCCGACCCAACGTCCAACATCTACAAGCCCGTTCATCATCAGACCAAGGCAGGCGATCGCCAAGAAAATGAAGAATCCGCCAAACAGAACCAGAAAGGTCAAGCCCGCCTGGCCAAGGTAGAACCAACGCCGCGTCCAGCGCTTGCGGCCATGCTCAGCGACAAGTTTTGGATCGAGCGCGATACGCTCACGTATCTTGCCCTTTAATCGCTTTCGAGTAGCATTACGTCCCATAGCTAATCCGACTTCCGGCTCAACGCACTCTCTTCAGAACTGCGAACGCTCGAGGAAAAAGCCTCTATCTCGGCATCGCCGCGCAGCTGCTG
>PKCQ01000414.1 GCA_002862265.1 Planctomycetaceae bacterium
AAGTGGCTTGCTCTTCCTCACTCCGCCGTACCCAGCGCAAGCCGATGGAATAAAAAAAGGCGACCCAGGGAACCGCAGAAAAAGCATGAACGGTTGCGACGGCAAACAGAGCACCCCGGCTGCCCGCTTCTGAATTGCCGAAAAAGTCAGTGAGTCTAATTCCGGTCGAAGTGATCCAACCTTGAAAACCGAAACCAGCACTCCAGCCGCCCGCAAAAACATAGAGTGGCAATGCGACCTGACTGCCAAGTGAAATCCAAAGGATCTTTCGGCCCCATACGTTGCTTCGCAGCAGCAGCGTTGCTAGCAGGATGCCGACTGGCATCGCAATAGCGAGAGCCAAAATGAGTACGCAGAACGAATTGGTGACAGAATCAAGCAGTTCTGTCCATGAAGCTGTGGCATTAGGCAACAAAGGAAATCAACTCGCGGCCAAGATATATCAGGAAACAGGTCTCGCAATAAAGAATCCGCTTTTAACTTTGCAGCAAAAGGATTTCGCGAGAGACCTCTAAAATTCTACACTGCCCAGCGTAATCGTTCTTGATCTCCCAACATGCTTGGTGCGACAGGCGTTGGTTATCTGACAACTAATTTGAACTAGGACTCCAGCCACAGTGGCTCTAAAGTATCTTTCTTTAAGACTCGCATTTGGAGTGAATTTTCATGACGGCAGACTACGGCAAATGGGTAGAGATAAGTTTTGACTGTTTGCCACTCCGCAGTGTGACTCGGTTTGACGTGCCAGATGATGCATCTCCGAAGCTCGCTGAAAAAATGCTTCGCGTTCGTCAGGCTGTCGAGAAACACGGAGTGCACAATACTTACTATCTCCACAATGCGAGTTGTGTTTTTCATATGACGAATTCGGCCACTGATGGCATGCTAAGCTTCTCATTCGAAGGCGTCATATTTACGGACCAGCAGGACGTAACCGCCAGGGGATGTGACCTCTCCATCTCGCTCGCAAAGGAAACTTGTAGCTGGATCAATCAAGGCGTCGTGGACTGGATGCAAGAGGCGGTACGTCGAGCCGTCTTGGTGGACTTCGCGCGTTTTATCGCTGCGGGGGATTTGAGCAAGACGCAGCAGCGAGTTGAAGAGCTACAGAAGCAAGCCGATGACAGCGGCGGCTTTGTTGGCATGTACTTGTAATGGATGGAGAAGCCCCTGGACGCAATTGCAGACGTAGAATCCGCCGAGTTCTCGTTGGCGGATTCGTACTCGCTTCAGCCGTTTTACTTGTGGCGGCTTGGATTGCAGGAACAGAGGCGACCCGTGCAGCAAATCGCCCGATCGGCCTGCCGCCAGCTGAACTTTCTGCCGAAGAGCTCACGATAGCCTCGGAGTCTGGCAAGCAGATTGCCGCTTGGTACTCACAACAGGCTAACTCAACGGCAACGATCATCCTTCTGCATCCGATTCGCGGCAGTCGCAAGTCCATGATCGAGCGAACACTTATGCTGCGTCAGCACAGCTACTCGACGCTACTGGTCGATTTACAAGCTCACGGCGAGTCGCCCGGGGAGCACATTACCATGGGACACCTTGAGCGTTTGGATGTTCAAGCTGCCGTGCGTTTCCTTCGGGCTCATACACCTGGGCAAAAGATTGGAATCATTGGCTGGTCTCTCGGGGGAGCATCGGCTTTGCTTGCCGACGTTCATGTCGACGCAATGATCCTCGAGTCCGTATTTCCTGCTTTCATTAGAGCGGTGCATAATCGCGTACAAATGCGACTTGGTTTTCTACACCATGTTTTAGCTCCCTTGCTGTGGTTACAGTTCAGGCCGCGTCTTGGCATTTCCGTAAGCAAGCTGCGGCCGCTGGATCATATCGCGTCGCTGCAGTGCCCTGTTTTGATTTTAGCCGGCGATGTCGATCAACGCTGCACCGTCGAGGAGAGTCGCAAACTTTTCGAACACGCTAACGAGCCAAAACAATGGCTCCTTCTTGAAGGCGCCCGTCACGAAGACCTCTTTCGTTTCGATCCGGAAACGCACAGCAAGTCGGTGTTGCAGTTCTTGGATGAAACTTTGCGGAACTAATACTCTGCTGATTCACGGTGAGCCCTATCACCGCAAACTGTCTGGCGTTTCGTGCATTGATCAGGGGCGGCCAGCCGATCGCGCCTAGGCAATTCATGAATGCTGCCATTTCTCGAATGTAATGGTTTGTTTTGGGATCAACTCATGCCGGAATTTCTTTGTCGCAATGCTTGTGGCGTTAAATTCACCAGCGCGAAAGCAATCTGAAAGTGACTCGATCAGATTGGGGGGTAACCCAGGCAGTTGTAACACTCTATGTCAGCACTATTCAATTCGCGCATCGAGTAGCTTCGATTGAAGCTTCAATATGTTTTTCCAAATGTTAGATCAAGCATGGGAGAAGGAGTGGGCACCGTATCTGATTCACACTACACATCGCACTCAAGCACCTTCAGTCGGTACTGCTCTGCTTCAAGGAGCGTTGCCCTTTGGCTTTGGGCTGTTTGTCACCTACTGTGGTTTGACAAGCTACGGAACCAACCAGCTCCAGAATTTAAGTTTCTGATAGCAGGTGCGGGAATCGCCATCTGCTTAAGCGGACTATTTATAGCGACGCAGCACTAAGCGGCACTCGAGCGTCATCAAACGAAGCGTAATGAACTGACCGCGAGGATCGTTAGCTAACCCTCCTCCGGAGTTGTTATGCAATTGCAAGCATCGAGTCCAGCGGCCCTCGGGGAAACGATTCTCGGCCGGGCATGGCAAATCACGCTCCAGATGACTGGTCCTGGAATTTGCAAGTTTTTGCGCCAAAGTCTGCTTGATCCCGAGCCTCTCTTGTGTGAAGAATCTACGAAAGGCGCAAGATGGAGCAGATTCTTAGGAACATCAGAGCTGGTTTCGCATAATTCCCTAGACTGAGGTTTTGGGGATTTCATCACCTGGATAAAAACGAGTGGCGAAAGAACGCAAAGTTTTTGTGCTTTGGGCAACAAGAAATCAATTGCTGTAACGAATAGGTGAAGAGAGCAGTTTCGGGGAACGGCTCTCAGCTGGCGGTTCAAAACGCCAGCTTAGCGGGAACATTTCTTTGAGTGATGGAGAGAATTCCATGTCGAAACGAACAGGGGAAATACGTCGTCAGGGTACTATGAGTCCTGGGAATTGGGTAACGAGGCTTCCTCGGGAGAAAGCCTTTATAGCACTGGGACTCGTGGTAGCCTTTTCAGCAGCATTATCAGGGTACGCTTGGTACCGAGTTCACAATATGGCCGAAACGGAGAAGCAACTCCAGGACATCGATGCAAGCTATGCTTGGAAACACTCGACCTTCGATCGGAAATCGGGCGAGAAGCCCAGTGTCGCACGACGCGTACTCGCGAAGTATCTCGGCAACGCACTGGTTTCAGACGTGTCAAGCGTAAGGATTACTGAAAATGATGTTGCGGATAACGACCTCAAAGTGCTCAATAATCTCCCGCATTTACGTCAACTGAATCTTGCCTCTGATCGTGCAACCGACAAAACATTGCAAATAATTAGTCAACTCCCGGATCTCCGTTACTTGAGTTTGGCTAGTAGCCAGTTCTCCGTATATGGCTTGCTACAGCTGAGAGACGCACACCAGCTGAGAGAACTGCGACTGGATCTTCAGCAGTTGAGTTCCGCTGATGTAGCGGTTCTTAAGTCTGAGCTTCCGAGTGTTACGGTTAGCGATGAGAAAACTCGTAAAGAACCGCATCGCATGCTGTTCGAAGTTGTTGGTGCTGGGATAATCTAATCCCGACCAGGCTTTTAGCAGAATGCTCAGATCTCTAAGCGGTGGACATACCTTCACCGCTTTTCGTTTTTGTTCAGCGAGCAAGGTAGCTGCTTGTGCTCATTGCCTTTTCAGAAATTCAGTGAAGCGACCGAAACGACTGGTTCTCTTTCGCGATTTCATCGCATTCGGTTAGCTGGGAAGAACGGTCTGATGGCCCAAGCCAGCGTCTATCGCTCTACCAAGGCTTCACCGTGAAATCCATTGCCAAGCATGGTGAATCTGAATCCCACTCTTTCGTATTCATAAAGCGGATTCACAATTCACGAAGTGAAAGACGCTTCAATCACTGTTGCCGAGCCATGAAGACGCAAAACGCTATCCAAGCGATATTGCCGACCACAATCAGCCCACTGACCACCATGACACCAATGGTAGCTCGGCCCATTGTGAAAGCGTCGTCCCCGGAAAGGATACCGGAATCTACTAAGAGTTTTTTCATCGCAAATCCTGCTGCGGATAAGACCAATCCAAATATGATCGAACCGAATACACCGAGCTGAATTGTTTTGCCTTGAGCAGCCATCTTTTTTCCTTCCGAGCACTCTTTCGCACACTAAACGATATTAGCGATGTACGAAAAGCAAGACGAGACGCGTCGATCGCTCAGCACAAGTTCTACGAGCGAATAAAAACTCTTTCGCGATCCATGATCGATTCCGACATACCAGGGCACGTATGGATAGATCGCACTCTGAGCCCCATCCCCGGTCGATTAATTCCAGAAACTAAACATCGTCGAATTTGATGTCTTCTCCGTGCCTTGCTTGTTCCTAGGGATTCCAATCGTCATTTAGGTCCGTTCTTGAGATTCGGTCAGCAATGCAAAGCAACGAAACGTAGCTGCCGCGAATCTGCGTTATGACGGCACAAACCGCAGGTGGAATCTCTATGCCAAATGAGAGGACAATTGCGATCTCGAAAATCATCAGCAAGATCAGGGCGAGAGCAATGATTAACTGATAGCCTATCGAATGAAGCCTCGAAGAATGCAATGAATGATAGGCAGGAACAGGGCCACAAGAGGATTGTTGACACGCAGCGGTGGAGGACGATTGGACTTAAACAACGGCCAAATTTAAAGCGAAAATGACAGTCCTACTAAAAGGACTCCAGTCTTGCGAAAAATGACAAAAGTTCTACCCAGGATTGGTTTTCGCCGTTTTAGTGGAAGCAGAAGGAGCTACGCCGATGCCTATCAATCAACAGAACTTCGTTGCTGTCCGATCACCCAGGCTAGGCACGCACCGTTTCGGCTACACGAGACGCACAATAGCCTAAGTAGCCTGAGGACCCTAAAATTTTCTCTGCGCTTCGCGTGATACAGTTAGATTCGGTACCCGGATTTCCTGAAACGTTAGCCGCGCAGTAGCCTAAGTAGCCTAAGTAGCCTAAGTACCCTAA
>PKCQ01000697.1 GCA_002862265.1 Planctomycetaceae bacterium
ATTGAGTTTTGGTAGAGAACACATCGCGAACGGTGCGACTTGGAGGCTCCAGTCCGACGGGGAGTCGATGGATCAGCCGCCTGTGATTCCGCCAGCCATTTTTTCCGGAACGATCTACGGTTCGAAAGAAGAAGACTTGTTCTCAGTGCAGCTAGAGGCTGAAAAGAGCTATCGTATTGCCGCTAGAAGTCGCGAGTTTGGATTTGTGCTCGATAGCCGGATCGATATCTTGCACCCTGAGACAAAGGAAGTCTTGGCGAAAGGCAAAGATCTATCTCGCAATAACTACGATCAGAGTCTGACCTTCAAAGCACAGCAAACCGGTTCTGTATTATTGCGCGTTCGCGATGCGGTTCGAAGTGGAAGCTATCGACATAGCTATGCAGTTTTGGTTGAAAAGGTGACGCCGCAATTGAGGCTCAATCTTGCGGCTCAGAGATACGCAGTCACCAAGGGGAAGTCACTCGAGATCCCCGTGGGAATCGCCCGGTCGAATGGTTTCTCTGAATCGATCGAGGTTTCTGTTCGTGGCCTTCCTTCTGGAGTTATCGCCAAACCAGTGGAATCACAGGGCAAAGGAGACTCGTCGAAACTGGTGAAGTTGAAGCTGAAAGTATCGGCTGACAGCGAAGACTTTCAAGGCTGGATTGAAGTTGTCGGTACGCTGAATGGATCTGGCGAAAATGCACCGGAAACTTACTCTGCAAGCTTTCCACTTCGTCCTTCCGTTCCTTTGAAACGCTGTTGGCTGACAGTGAACGCTCCTTGAGCTTGAGATGCTGTTGCCGCAGTGCCCACCGCAGGCTGGAAGCCTATGGCATCTGTCGGGTATGATTTGCGGTGAAGTGAATTATCTGCCCCCTTCGGTTCGTTGCTTCATTTCCTCTGCCCCGAAGCATGAATTCATCAAAGGGACGATTTCGTGTTTAGTCACTCGCGCATCGCGCTATGTTCGCTGGCGATCTGTTTTATTGCCAGTTCTTCGATTCCACTTTCTGCACAGGATTCCAGAAAGATGACCAACCCGCTCTTACAACGATGGACGGGCCCCCACGGCGGCGTACCTCCCTGGAATCTTGTCCGCCCGGAGGACTTTGTCCCTGCTTTCGAAGTCGCGATTGCTGAAAACAAAAAAGAGATTGACCTGATAAGCAGCAACGACGAAGTGGCAAACTTCGAGAATACGGTCGTCGCGCTCGAAAAGAGTGGTCAAATGCTTTACCGCATCAACGCGATGTTCGGTGTTCATACTTCGAACTTGTCGATTGGACCAATGCCTAGCATCGAGAAGCAAGTGGTTCCGATGCTGACTGAGCATCAAGATTCGATCATCCAGAATGCTGATTTATTCGCACGCATAGAGACGGTTTACGAGAGCGAAGGGCTGAAATCGATGGGCGTCGCTGAGCAACGCTTGGTCGATGACTTGTACAAACGTTTTGTGCGACAAGGTGCAAAACTGAGCGACGGAGACAAAGAGCGCCTTTCGAAGATCAACAAGCGACTGGCCAGTCTGTTTACTAACTTCGCACAGAATGTTCTAGCTGATGAATCCGGGTGGATTACTTGGATCGAAAAACAAGAAGACCTTGATGGATTGCCAGCCAGCGTGAAGGCCGCGATGGCTGCTGCTGCCAAGTCCAAGGGGCAAGAAGGAAAATGGGCGGTGACCAATACGCGCTCTTCCATGGATCCGTTTCTGACTTATGCCAGCAATCGCGAACTCCGCAAGAAGGTTTGGACAAACTACTACAATCGGGGCGACAACGGCGATGAGCACGACAACAACGGCATCATCGCTGAGCTTCTGAGGCTGCGCGCAGTCCGGGCCAAACTGCTAGGTTACGAGACGCACGCTCATTGGCGTTTGGAGCCACAGATGGCGAAGACACCTGAAAATGCGATGGATTTAATGATGAAGGTCTGGCCGAAGGCGGTCGCGCGTGTCAAAGAAGAAGTTGCCGACATGCAAAAAATTGCCGATGAATCTGCCGCGGGCATCACGATCGAGCCTTGGGACTACCGCTACTACTCAGAGAAGGTTCGCAAGGCGAAGTACGATCTCGACTTCAACGAAGTCAAGCCCTACATGCAAATGGAAAAACTCCGCGAAGGTATGATGTGGGCCGCAAGTGAAGTCTATGGCTTCAAATATAAGCAGATTTACGATAATCCCGTTTTTCATCCTGATGTTCGAGTTTGGGAAGTCATGGATGCCGAAGGCGAGCATGTCGGACTTTGGTACTTCGATCCTTATGCTCGTGACGGAAAACGCTCTGGAGCTTGGATGACTGACTATCGTCCGCAGTCCAATATGGACGAGTCGATCACAACGATTGTCAGTAACAATTCCAATTTTGTGAAAGGTGCTGAGGGCGAAGCGGTTCTGATTTCTTGGGACGATGCCGACACGATGTTCCACGAGTTTGGCCACGCATTGCATGGGCTTTGCTCGAAGGTGAAGTACCCTTCGCAGTCAGGTACATCGGTGGCGCGAGACTATGTTGAATTTCCCTCGCAGATAAACGAACACTGGTTGATGACGCCCGAGATTTTGAACAAGTACGCGGTGCATCATAAAACGGGCAAGCCCTTACCTAAGGACTTAATCGAGAAGATTGAGGCCACCGCGACTTTCAATCAGGGCTTCTCGACTGTGGAGTATTTGGCGAGTGCTCTGGTCGATATGAAATTACACTTGGCGGGAGATGTCGATATCGATCCTGACAAGTTCGAGCGTGAGGCTTTGGCTGAGCTGGGAATGCCAAAAGAAATTCCCATGCGACACCGCACGCCGCACTTCTTACACCTGTTCGCAGATGACGGTTACTCGGCTGGATACTACAGCTACTTGTGGTCGGACGCATTGACCGCCGATGCGGCAGATGTGTTTGAAGAAGCTGGCTCTTACTATGACAAGGAAGTCGCCAAGAGCTTACACGACAATATTTTTTCAGTTGGTAACACCATTGATCCGGCTGAAGGGTTCCGCAGGTTCCGCGGCCGCGACGTCGATACCTCGGCGCTGCTTCGCAAGCGAGGTTTTCCGGTCGACTGAATCTCTTTGTAAAAGATAGGTATTGAACCTGCGTGAGTAGGCAGCGTCCAGCTAACGCATCTTCTTTTGCGCGGTCCTTGCCAGCATTCGATGGCTAGTGAGTTTGCCTAATTCGCTACCCCAGTTGTAAGTTTTTCTTTTGTTAACTTGTGTACGGGAAATGATGTGGCAGGCGGAAGCGAGATTGTCAGCAAGAGATGGGGACTGATTGCTCTGCCCGCTTGCCTGGAGGTTTAATGGCCGCAATCGTGTTGGAAGGTGATGCTTACCAACTACCATTGGGTGCTTCAGAACTAGCGACTCCTGATCCTCCTTGAGACGCGAGTGGGGGCCGCATACCGCTTTATGCAGAGTACTACGGCAGGTATACGTATGTCGACGCGATAATGCTGTGCTTATTCGCCTGCCTGCCCTTTTGGATAGTTTGGGGGTCGAACCTAAGTCCGTATTTCTCGTTACCCCGTCCCTCTCCGACTGGTACGGGGTCTTATGTTTCGCTGCTTTGACTGGTAGTTCTTACTACCGTTATCAGAGACGACCTGATTACTACGGCTCGCGAATCGATCCGATAGGTGATCGTGAACGAGTCGTCTTCAATATTGGGCAATATCGGTGGGAGGATATTTCTTCGGTCTTCGCGGATGAAGGAGACGGGTCTCGTCTCGTTGTCGCGTTTCGATTCCACAATCGCAGGCTGACCCTGTTTTTACATGGGTCGATACGATTCGCAGCTGATACAGTTTTACGAGCTATCGCAGCTCGTATGTGCGAGGTGATCCTAGACTACTGCGAGGCCATGATGAATCAAGAAAAATCCGTTAACGGAAGGGACTAATGAGTGGTTCATCCCTGCGAGTCTACCGCCGGCGATGCAGGTAAACGCTCTCAGTGGCAGATCAGCCATGAGGAAGCGATTTGCATTTCAGCTGCTCTAGCCTGGCAGTCGTTTTCGTTCGCCACTGGCTATGGCGCGGTGACACTATTCAATTTTAACCCGTCGCTATGTGTTTTTCTGAATTGGTTATTCAGCACGTTGGCTTTGGTATCCTGGTTTTCGTTTCAGGCACTAATTTTGGTGTTGCTTGCTCGTGCCTATGTGTCGCTGACAAGGGCTCCAAGGTGGTTTGACTCGGTGATCGAATGCGAAGGTGTGCACGAAGGGACGCTAGGTAAGTGGCAGCACTACAGTTGGGAGGAGATTGAGTCTGTTTCGATCATGCGGTTTGAGGGTTCGCCAACGAATGTAGCTTTTCGATTCTACCGTCCGGCTATCCATGCGATCGTAGGCGGCTTCTTCACGGAGTAGGTCAGGAACGACTTCGTCGATTTCCTCGTTGGTGGATGGGCCAGCAGCACGGAGCATGAAGGGCGCTGGGCAAATCGAAGGAAAAGAAAGCGGGGAATCGAATTCTCAAATTTTGGGCGTGGTTCCCGAGGCAAGAGGGATTACCCTTGGAAATTGGGCCAGTCGCTGAAAAAAGAAAGTCACAGTCGTCGCAAATGATTCAATCGTTCGTTGCCTGGGGCTTGTGATTTCAAGAAGTCGAAACTAAAAAATGGCCCTTGTTTGGTGAATGAGACATCGTGACATGCCGTCGACTAGCAAGCCATATGTTGCTGAGTTCATCGCTCACTAGCCTAAGCCCATGACACGGCGATATTGATTAGGAAGCTCGATTGTCTGCTCAGAAGATCCTGCGTGATGTTTTTGGATTCGAGAGCTTTCGAGGCGATCAGGGTGCGATCATCGATCGAACTCTGGCAGGTAAGCATTCCTTGGTAATCATGCCGACTGGTGGCGGTAAGTCACTGTGTTATCAGGTGCCTGCTTTAGTCTGGGCATGCAAGACTTCTGTCGAGGCAGGCAAGAAACCTCTCTCGCTAATACTGTCCCCTTTGATCGCACTGATGAAAGATCAAGTGGATGCTTTGTTATCCAAGGGTGTTGACGCCGCATACATCAATTCTTCGCTCAGTGGCCAGGAACGTCGGCAACGCTACGAAGGTATCGCTTCCGGGAAGTACGATCTTGTCTACGTCACGCCCGAGCGATTCCGTAAAACCGATTTCTGCCAAGTACTATCCAAACGCGAGATTACCTTACTGGCGGTTGACGAGGCGCATTGCATTAGCCAGTGGGGGCATGAC
>PKCQ01000031.1 GCA_002862265.1 Planctomycetaceae bacterium
TGAAGACGAAGAAGTCAAAGTCGGTCAAGATTACGATTCCTGGTGATCGTCCTTCCCTGCGTCCGCATATCGTCGATGCTGCCGACTTCATCCAAGGTGCATCGGTCTCGCCGAGTGCTAAACGAGTTGCCATCGAGGCTCGAGGCGATATCTGGTCAACACCAGTCAAGAATGGTTCGCCTCGGAATTTGACTCGCACCAGCGGTGCTGCCGAACGCGATCCAGCATGGAGCCCCGACGGACGTTGGATCGCTTACTTCACCGATGCAAGTGGTGAATACGAATTGGTACTCGCAGCTAGCGACGGCTCAGGTGAAACCAAACAACTGACCGATAACGGCAACTGTTGGCGAAGCAGTATTTCGTGGTCGCCAGACTCGAAGAAGCTTTACTTTACAGACAAGACTGGCGGCATGTTTATTGTGGACGCCAATAGCAAGAAGGTTGATCAGTTTGACGATGAACCGCACGGCGGCGCAGGTTCCATCAGTTGGTCGCACGATTCGGCTTGGCTCGCCTACATGCGAGGTACTAAGGCTGCGACTCGCAATCAGATTCGAGTTCTCGAAGTCGCAAGCGGCAAGACTCATGCAATCACTAGCGGATACTTCAATGATGTATCACCAGCCTTCGATCGCGAAGGCGAGTACTTGTACTTCGCGTCCAATCGCGATTTCGGTAGCCCGAGCTACGAAGATGTAGGCACTACCTTCATCTATGGCGACACGCAAGTTCTCGTTGCCGTTCCATTGCGTGCTGACGTGAAGAATCCCTTGCTCCCAACCAGTGACGAAGAAACTTTGAAAGAAGGAAATAAGGATAAGCCAGAAGGCGACAAGGACGAAGAAGCTGCAGCTGAGAAAAAAGAAGCAGATGCAGAGAAGTCGAAGGAAGGTTCTGAAGCTTCTTCGAAGAAGAGCACGAAAAAGAACCGCAAGAACAAAGGCAAGAAGTCGAAGGCGAAGCAGCCTGCTGACGGGGCCAAGTCCGATGAAACAAAGTCAGGCGAAGCAAAGCCAGAAGACAAGAAATCTGAGGAGCCCAAGAAGATTTCGATTGACTTTGAGGGCATCGAAGCTCGCAGCTTCCAAGTGCCTGTTAGCTCGGGCGGTTTCCGAAACTTGCAAGACTCGGCGGCGGGACTCATCTACGCTCGCACATCCGAGCAGGGAGAGTCTGATCCACCAAGCATTAAACTACTTTCCATTGTAGACGGAAAAGCCAGTGAGAAAACTGTCCTTGCAGGAGCCGCCGGATTCGAACTCACGCCTGATGGCAGGAAGCTTCTGACTTTTGCACGTGGAAATATCTATGTGCTCAGTGCTGCTCCGGGCCAAAGCCTGGGAAGCTCAGTTAGCACAGAAGGGATGCGAATGGAGATCGATCGGCGAGCAGAGTGGAAGCAAATGTTCCACGAAGCATGGCGAGCAGAGCGTGATTTCTTCTACGACCCGACCATGCACGGCGTGGATTGGGAAGCAGTTCGGGAACAGTATGCGGCTCTCTTGGACGATTGTGTCAGCCGAACTGACTTGAGCTACATCATTCGTGAGATGATTGCAGAGATCAATGTTGGACACGCTTACTACCGCGA
The DNA here is from genome assembly GCA_002862265.1 of Planctomycetaceae bacterium. Taxonomy (GTDB): domain Bacteria; phylum Planctomycetota; class Planctomycetia; order Pirellulales; family Pirellulaceae; genus Aureliella. The sequence goes on from PKCQ01000031.1 coordinate 1,595, forward strand.
AGGCGATGTAGAGCGAGGCCCACGCGAGTCCGTCGCACTGCTAGGTTGCGAGTTCGCGTTGGGGGAGAAACTCACTGTCGCCAAGCTTTGGCAAGGCGGCGAGTGGGACACCGACGCTCGCAATCCTCTATCAGCAGCTGGTGTGAAGGAAGGTGACGCGATCCTGGAAGTCAACGGCGTGCCAGTAGACACCGAGGAGAATCCGTACAAGTACTTTGTAGGACTCGGTGGTCGAGCAATCACTCTGAAGGTTCAAACCGGAGAAAAAAGAGCTCGCAGCGTTGTCGTGCGTCCTCTTTCGAGTGATTACAACTTGCGATTCTGGGACGGTATTGAAGCCACTCGGGCTTATGTCGAGAAAAAGTCTAAGGGTAAGGTTGGTTACATCTACGTCACCAACACGGGCATCAATGGGCAGAACGACTTGTTTCGCCAATTTTATTCTCAGCATGAGAAAGAAGCTCTGATCATAGATGATCGCTGGAATGGCGGCGGACAAATACCAACTCGATTTATCGAACTGCTAAATCGTCCTTCGACGAATCGCTGGGCGGTTCGGGATGGAGTTGATTGGGTTTGGCCTCCTGATTCGCATCAAGGTCCCAAATGCATGCTGATCAACGGCCTAGCCGGAAGTGGCGGCGATATGTTCCCTGGTTTGTTCAAGCAAATGAAGATTGGCAAGCTCATCGGCCGTCGTACATGGGGCGGTCTGGTTGGCATCCAGGGCGGACGTCCTTTGCTGGACGGCGCCAGTGTGACCGCGCCATCGTTTGCTTACTACGACAACGATGGGACTTGGGGCATCGAAGGCCATGGTGTTGATCCCGACATCGACGTCATCGAAGATCCAGCCAAAATGCAAGATGGTGCTGATCCGCAGCTTGATGTCGCAATCAAAACGATGCTTCGTGAGATCAAGCAGTATCCAAAACCACCTACACGTCCGGCCTACCCTGATCGCAGCAAGATGGGCATTCCCGACTCAGATAAGTAGCTGAGGTTGCGAAAGCACACTTTGAGTAGATAAGAATGATCCCCAAGTGGTCCATCGACTACTTGGGGTTTTTTTACGCGACACGACGGGTATTAACCCCGTGGGTCCTACGTATTTCAGACTCAGGTTTCAGGGAGCGGTTCCAAAAGAGAGCACCTCAGCGGTTTTGTTTCTGGAGTTGCAATCCTGTTGGTAGCCAGAAGTTGCCCAAGACAGCCATGCCAGTAGTTATTGGGAGAAACTAAGGGGGGCTTCGAGTAGATAGCCACTTTCGCTAGCGGGTATTTTTAGGTCCCAGATCTGACTCGGTACTAGCTGCCTGGAGGGCGGCTTGTCCGCGGAATAAAGAACCATACGGCCTGTTCTTTTTCTGTTTTACCAGATGGATGGAAGTGTGTTTGCATCGCAATGTCACTTCTGGCAGGACGATACATAGCCAAGTTACCTGGTGGAAAAGGACCCTCAGAAGGGGCGACGTGTCACCCAATAAGCTTGTCGGAAGAACCCGAAGGAGTTCTCGGAACAACGCAGCCGTTTCGTATCTAGAATTTTGGCGAGCAAAGCATCGATGTCTTCAATCGGGCGCTCATGCTCGTTACTTTCAAAGCGAGCGAAGGTTTAATCAAAATTTCGAACCTGAGTTTGACCAAAACCTAGTTTCAAGTCGTCGTTTCTCAGATTGCTCAGGCGTGCATTCACGGGTGCCAGCGATCGACTCTCAAATCTGAAAGCGAGAAACTCTCGTTGTTCATAGGTTTACTTATTCGGTGGAATGTCAAGGCGCAGTAAAGGCTAATCAGCCCAACTGAATTCAAGATCTTGAAGCAGTTCCTCCTGGTTAACGGCGATTGATGCCAGCGCGAGATCCAGGGATTCAATATCGAGTCCTCCTGGAGCAGAAGCTTTGGTCGATAATCGCCACATCGACGGCGTTGACTTGTTTGCTTCCGGCATTCGTCTAGTCGACCCTAAGTTTTGGTCTGATTTTCTAGTGTGTCTTTCCGGGGAACCCAGATTCCCAAGGCTGATCACGTTCACTTGAAGCCGGCTCGATGATATCCTTATTGGACGTTCAACGGCATCGGAAGTAGTTGGCTCGAACGCTACGGAACCGAATGCACGTGACATTCGGGTTAGTGGCGCAAAGGGAGAGAATTCATTGGTCCGAACAACATATGTGCCAAGATCACCTTCGAATACTCCTCGACTTGTCACCAAGATAAGGATCTGTTTTGCATTCGCCGAAAGCCTAATCTTTGCTTCGGCATCGAGGCGATCGACCGATCCAGCATCATGCAAAATCAGATGCTCTCTCCCGTTGCGGTCGACTTCATAAATGGATAGCAAAAGATCAAGATTGGGCGATATTTCCGCGATATCAACACGAACCTCTAGTGAATTTCGTGGCGTCACGTCCATGATAAAAGCGTCGACATCTTCTTTCCATTCAATATTTCCAACGGCAATGTTGCCACGAAGATTCGTCGCGGCACCGAGTGAATCACCGTGATCATCTGGCCTGGCACCCAAAACTCGTCTCAGGAAACTCAACTCATTGTTTCCGTCGGTGCGGCGACGTGATTTTGTTTTAGTGGTTGTAATCGTCTCGGTGCCACGCATGCTCGTAGTTGGCATGGTTGTGGAATCAGGCAAATTCATGTGTGCCTGGGTCCAAATCGTTTGTTGACCGTTGTAAAAAGTCCCCATAATTGGATTCCACGTAGGCCCGCCGTCGCTGTATTCGCTGCGGTAACAACGTGAGGAGACGGACCGGTCCCTTGTAGCACTCGACATCCTCTCAGTCCTTTCTATTCCTTCTTCTGACTTATGGTCGAGTCCAAACTCGTGCCCTTGCTCGTGAGATGCGATGTTCCCGGTGTACAGTGCCAGATCATTGCCCAAACCGAAAGCAAAATTGGAGTACCCCGAAAGGCTCTCCGGCCAGACCCACGTGAGGTCATTGTCAATGGGCCGGTGGATTCCTGGGGCACCGTCGGCCCAGCCAGGAGCGGGCCCCCCGATTGCCACCCGATCAAATCTTCTACTTTCGGGACGGTGCGTTGTCACATTCACATCAAAGGCGGCATAGTCTTCGGCAACAGTTGACCAAATATCTTCGATCATCGCGACTTCTGTCACGTTCATTCGGCCATATACGTCATCTCGCCGATTGACTGATTGATCCAACGTAAACCCTGGGCTTCTGTGTCTTCTTCGATCCAACCAATGACCTGTGCCATGTCCATTGAAATCGAGATAAATGGTGTGTCTTGCGCCAGGATTGCTTTCAAGTTTTGGAATTGCCTCCTCGGTCAATACGCGGCGGAAATTCAAAGGAATGCTTCCACCAAATTCATCTCCCATCTCCACGCTAACTCCGGGAAAATGACTCTGCGACAAAGTCCTGTTTGGAGGTCGTAGTCGGAAGTCCAAGTGATTTCCAATCCATATCTGAAAGGCCCCTGCGTCAACCCGTGTTCCCTCGTCGAATCCGGGGATGCCAACAATCAGGTCTTCGTAATTCACTTCTCTAGCCCCCAAATAATCACTATATCGATTCAATTGTCCTACGGTGAGGCTACTGCCCCAGTACTCGAAGGCGCTAGTACCGTT
>PKCQ01000135.1 GCA_002862265.1 Planctomycetaceae bacterium
GCTGTTCAGCCAGCACAACCAGAATGGGAGGCTGTGTGGTGTCGCCGTGCGCATCATCATCCGTCTCTGCCTCTTCTATCGCAGGCAGTAGAATGTCAAGGAACTCTTTCGGAGGCAGCTCCGTGCTCGATTCTTGCAAGAATCCCCGAAGGTCTTTAAGCACTTCAATTCGTTGCTCCGAATTCTCTTCGCGGAGCACGTTTTCCATCTGAACCATACCGCTCATGCTTGAGGCTAGAGCGACAACCGCAGTGGCTGCGGTAGCAGTAGCGGTCATGGCTAGCCGATAGACAACGAAGCCGCCCACGCCCGCCGCGCCAATCAACAATACAACAACGAGGACGCAGCTGGCCAACACAATTTGGCCTGAATGTTTTTCCGTGACTTTCAACCAGATGGGACCGTCAACAGCATATCGAGACAGTCACCAGACCGCAGTCGGTTACAAACTATTCCCGCAACCTCAGAATATACGGCCTATTCCGTCAGGCTTTCGATCAGGACAGGAGCGGCTGCCAGGCCAAATCATTGTTGCGAATTAGTGAAATGAGCCGAATGCTCGCGTCTGGACGAACCAAGAAAACGCTGGCCCGCGGCTAGCGTCATCGGCTCATAAATGGAAACTCTGACTCGCCCAGGGACAGCAGCATGCGGATACTATAGATACAACTGCCCGTAAAGCAGGCGAGCACTGTAGAGCACAACGAAACCGACTATGGCGACCCCAGCAATCAGAACAAACTGAGCGTAACGCATGTTCCTGCGCGCAATCACCTGGGCGAGAATGCAAATAAAAGCAACTGAGGCGAGCTTAAAGTACAGCATGCCTTGAAATCCGCCTAGGTCGTAAAAATAATTTGCGACGGGATTCGCCTCGATTCCTCCATTCTGCAAAAGGAGGTAGGTCATATAGAAATCTAGCACATTGGCCAGAATGAAAAAAGAAGTCTCATTTTGAAGTGGAAGTTCTCGCCGGAAAGCCGAATCAAAGAGATCTTTCAATAACAGCCTAACGCGCTGTTCCATCGGTATCTTACGAGGTTCCTCTGGGCTGAGCTGGGCAGGCTTATAGAACTGCTCCTCATCTGCCCGCGGTGAGGCGGGGTCGGACGCTGCTGAATTATGGCGTTCGTCTGGTGGCGGTAAGTTGGCATTCATACGGGTATCATAGCGGGTTCTTGGCAGGCGAACAGTTTGCGATGCCTTGATTCCAGGCCGTGGCGCAGAACACCGCCTTCGCCGTGCTGCATTGGCTAGCAAGAACTGTTTCTCCCCTAGCCTGTAACCGCGACTAGGACGACTGCGGCAGTCAGTAGACTTGCACCGATAAAACGCAGGAGCATAACCCCTGGAGGCAACTCCGCCTCAGCGCCGCCCCAGCGTTTGGCAACTGCCCAAGCTAGTACCACGCCCCACATTCCTCGCATCGTGTAGACCACGTTTACGCGTGCGGCATCACCAAAATTTGCCAGAGTGAAGACAATGCAGTTAGCTTGAAGCGCAACAAGCAATGCTCCAACAAGCAATGCCCAGCGAGCGTTCTCCCGCCGCCAACCCGATTTCTGACACCAAGGTAAAAAGCCGAGAGACATCACGCCTGCAATCCAAAACGAGATCGGCAACAGTCGACCTGGGCCCCATGCTGGAGCACAGGACTGCACCACCACGTCGAAAGTACCAAAGGAAACGGCGGCTAAGAGCGCGAGGGCAATGGAGAGCACCATCTTTGACGACGGTGAGCTCGCCTCACTGGTACCAGGGGAGTCTTGATCCGTGTGGGCAGAGGCTGGAGTCCACTGGACCAGAATGATCCCGACTCCGGCTAAGGAGACTGCGACCCAGACTGCGAGCGACAACTCGGCTCCGGCAAACAACCAAAGCCACAACGCCACCACGATGACCTTAACGCCAAACACTGGCGTTGCTACCGATACATCTCCATGCTCGACTGCAGCAAAGGTAAAGATCTGTCCAAGCAAATAGAGTAGGGCCACCAGAGCGGGTTGCCACATGGCCTCCAGACCTGGGATCGTACCGCCCAATGGCCACATCAAGCTGAAGAGCAAAGCCACCCACATGTTTGCCGTGAACGTGACCGTCCAAGGGCCGGTGCCTTTGGCCGATGCTCGCTTGACGCATAGCAAACCGCAAACAAACAGAAAGCTTGCCAGCAGTGGGAGTAGGAGATGTAAGGGATAGTCAGGCACGAGATGATCTAAAGAGTGGACGGTTTCACTCGGAGTTACGACGGGTTATTGCGGACTCACTCGATGACGCGCCGTGCTAGAACTTCAAAGTAGGTCCGTAGTCCTTAACTGACCGGGCGTCTGTCTGAGCCCGGCCGGAATTGCTCACTTTGAAATCCGACATTCCTTGTTCGAATATCAACGGTTCCCTGATTCCCAAGCAAGCCGTCGCCTTCGGCTGGGCGTTAAACGAAGAACTCAGGCTCACTCGCTTGAGCTTCATTGTATTGCCCGCTTCGTCAAAAACCAATAATCACTAACTACCAAGGGCGGGACGTGATGACGCCTTCTTCTGGGCTACTTGCGGTGGCGTAAAGTCGTTTGGGAATTCGCCCTGATAAATAGGCTTCGCGTCCAGCAATAGCTGCATACTTCATCGCCACCGACATGCGAATCGGATCTCGGGCGTGAGCAATTGCTGAGTTCAAAAGCACTCCGTCAGCACCCAACTCAAAGGCAACAGATACATCCGAGGCAGTTCCGACGCCTGCGTCAATGATCACCGGGTATTCTGGATCGTCTTCTTTGAGGTACTCGAGGATGATCTGCAAGTTGTTCGGATTCAGGATTCCTTGTCCGCTTCCAATAGGGCTGCCCGCTGGCATGACGCTTGCCGCTCCAGCTTCCTTGAGTCGTCGCGCGACGATCGGGTCATCGCTGGTGTAGCAAAGGACGGCGAAACCGTCAGCGACTAAGGTCTTGCATGCCTCAATCGTAGCCACCGGATCTGGCAGCAAAGTCTTGCTGTCGCCAAGCACTTCGAGCTTGACCCAGTTGGAACCGGGGTTCTCCAGGGCTCGGAGAATCTCCCTGCCAAGCTTGGCGACTCGGACAGCGTCCGTGGCGCTGTAGCATCCAGCCGTATTGGGCAGCAGCAGATACTTGCTCGGATCAATGTAGTCCAGCACATTTTGCCCGCTTCGGTCGTACATGCGTTCGCGACGCACTGCGACAGTGACGGCGTTGGAGCCCGAGGCAGCAAGCGAATCTCGCATCAGCTCCAACGTATCGTACTTGCCGGTGCCGACGATGAGTCGACTAGCCAAAGTGTGCCCTCCGACCGTGAGCCCATCATGGGCTTGGGACTTCTGCTTCGGCTGATTCTCAATTGGTCGCTGCGTTTCGTCGATGTTGGGTGTTGAAGCCATGGTTCACCCTCCGCCGACCAAAGTTACCGCCTCGATGATATCGCCAGCCGAAATGTGATGCACGGCATGTTCTTCGTGCGGCACAATCTCTTGATTGATTTCCACCACTACAAGCTTGCTCCGAATTTCCGCTTGATGGAGCAACTCTGTCACCGTGGTGCCGGCTGGGACATCCAGTGTCTTTCCGTTGAACTGAATGGTGATCGGTTCCGACATGCTGTGCACCGGAAGAGAGATGGAACAGTCGCGAAGTGCCAACTTAGCAAATCCCGACCGTCAAAATACTTGGCAACGAATCAGTTTTCATCAAATGCGGCGTCAAAGGCAACGTTGCTGGGGCTGAAGTCCAAACGCTTCGTGAAAGCACAAGCCTCAGCAGCACCAAATTCTCGCTCCATGCCGCTGTCTTCCCACTCAATACTCAGAGGCCCAGTGTAGTTGACAACGTTCAAAGCTCGAATGATTTCTTCAAAATTGACGCCGCCACGACCTGGGCTGCGAAAGTCCCAACCACGTCGAGCGTCGCCAAAATTCAAATGACTGCTCAGGATGCCGCTTTTGCCATTAAGAGTTTGAATCGCATCCTTGATGTGCACATGGTAGATGCGCTCAGGGAATGCTCGAATAAATTCTACAGGGTCAACGCCTTGCCAGATCAAGTGGCTGGGGTCGAAATTGAATCCAAACTCTTCCAGACAGCTCTACGCTCTTTAGGCACATTGTCCATTAGCAAACTCTCCTGGATAGGATACATTGAATTTGAAAATCCAGATCGAAGTAAAAAAATTAGTATGGTAAAGATAGAGGCAATTCCTGACTTAGAATCGAAGCGTTCGCAATAGATGAGTAAACCCATAAAAATACAACCCAGAGTGCGGAAGACAATAATGGCTGTCACTCGACCAACTTTCATCGACACTTGGACAATAAGAGAACTAAACACCCAAACGAATAATGGTTCGACAATGTAAAGCGACTGTATTTCAACGATTGAGAATAGAAGCACCCTTTTCCACCAAAGAGGAAAGAATTTCACTGTCATTCCAGAGCCAATAGCAACTATAAAATCGGACGTGAAAGCGAAGTATGGAACAAGCCATTTGTAGCGTGCAGCAAAGCTTCTTTCATCAGAGCGAACATCTTTTGGAATAAGCAGTGGCGTATATTCTGCCGCATATAGGCTCGTCGATGGCTTCAGACTCTCTGTTAGTGGCAACTCATTTGTCTCTATCCCATCATCATTGATTCCCTCTATCAAGGTAGAAGATCCATTCTCCAAGGAGCGATGATGGGAGATAAACTCTTCCTCCTTCTCATCCCCTTCCTCTTCTCTTTCATTGTCGTCATGTATGTTATCCGAGATATTTAGAATTCCCGCATCTCCAATTTTTGCTTCCGTGTCAATCATAGATGCCCTTTTCTGTTTTCGATCCTTTGGTTCCCTCAGAAAGAGGATAATGAGCACTAGTGGAATCATTGACATGACCAGTCCAGCCATTATGATGTCATACACTCGAAACATTTCGTCATCTGCGCGTCCTCTTACTCTCATTTCATTCATCTCAGCACTCGGTTTCCCAGCTTTTGTGGAGTGTAGTAAATACACAATTGTCAACACCGGTCCAACCATGTCTCCAACCAATTCTGATCCGTAAAACATGTTATACGCTATGCTTCGCTTCCCTTTCTTCACTGAATCAGCAAACAGAGCTTGTATCGGTCCGTCGAGAAGCCCTTTCACGAAGCCTTCAACGCCCATCCCGATAAGAAACAAAGCATAACCGTGACCGGTCCATTTAATTTCCT
>PKCQ01000189.1 GCA_002862265.1 Planctomycetaceae bacterium
TGCACCTTGCTTCTCATGCCAACCCTTCTTCCGCCGTCCATGCCCCTGGGTCCCGCGGTGTGAGCTCGCTCGGGAGTCGCTGGCACACTGATCTCCAGTCGTCTTCCAGTTTTCCCAAGCCTTCTTCGCGCCAGGGGTTAGCATCTCGCGGGACTGGAAACCGTTCTTGGCCGCAAAGGCCGCTGCGTCTTCGCCGGCCAGCATCACGTGCTTGGTCATTTCCATCACTTGGCGCGCAACACTGACGGGATGGGGGTAACCCTCCAATGCACATACGGATCCAGCTTTCATTGTCGGACCGTCCATGAAGCATGCGTCCAGTTGGACGACTCCGTCAGCGTTTGGATTGCCCCCGTAGCCAACACTTCGGTTCGGCTCATCCAGCTCGGTCACGTTGATGCCTTTTTCAACCGCGTCCTTCAAGCTTCCGCCGCCCGTGATGACTTCGCGCGAACGTTCGCAGGCAGCCTTACCGAACTTCCAGGTTGCGATGAAGGTGGGGGACTGGAAGTTTGATTCGAGTTCGCGGACGTTTGTTTCTCGAGCACTCGCATGAGCGGAGACAAAGAGTTGAGGGCTGGCGCCTGCGATAAGGCTGGCTTGGATGGCGGTACGTCGTTTCATGGTCGTTTAGCTGCGGAAAGTTGGTTTGACTGCACTCGGCACGATGAAAGCAATCTTACTCGGCAAATGGCAGAGTTGATAGTTGCTTGAAGCGACGGCATCGTGCCAAGAATCGAGTGAGTCGCATCGCCGAAAGGCGTCGGGCCAATAGCTCGTTCAGTTTCAAGTCACTGCTCGTCAGGGAGCTTATGATCTTGAGCAACTGTTACATATCAGCTGCATTACTCAATCTCGGTCTCCGAGTCGAGAACCTCGATGTCCCCTTTGGTGCTACATACTGGGCGTTAAAGCTAAATTGGCAATTCTTCTCTCGGATTCCTGGTGGCTTTTGCTTTCAGCTGATCTCTCACCACGTTTTGGTTCGCGGGCTTCAGCGGACAAGACTAGATGAATTTGGTTGCTTCGCACGGAATGAGCCCATAGCTTCCAGCCTCGGAAGTCGCAGATTGCTTCCAAGGCAGCAGCAAACGTTTTACGCGTTTCGGGCGAGAGTGTTTCCATTGGATGGTTCAGGCGGTGGAGATACTATCGCTCCCGTTTCGGATTGTGAAATGGGATTGCTTTGTTAGGCTTGCTCAGACCGCGCGAGTCGTAAGGAAGGCAAGTTCCACAGACAGCCCAACTGAAGACGAGTCCCAGCGGGCTGTTTCTCATTACACAATTCCTTGTTGGAGAAATTTGTAGTGGATCATAGGATCAGAAAAAGAGTCAGGCCGAATTGCCAGGATTTCTGCGAAATAGATTGCGAATTCACATGGAACTTTGAAAGCAAGCGTAAGTCACGGCCGCGTATGCGGTCACGGCTCACGGGAGAGATCACCAGTTGAACTTCTCACCCAAGAACGATGAATTGCAGCACGATGGTTTTTGTTGGCTGCGCGCGGCGTTGGGGCCTGACGAAGTTGATTCAGCTAAAATGCGTCTGGAGGAGGTTTTGGTTGAGCAAGCCGCTGGTGTCTTGACCAGTCGTGAGCAGGCATACGGAATTCGAAACGTCTTGCAGCTATGGCCCGAAGTAGTGGAAGTCGTTCGGCAACTGGAGATTCTTGAGTTTCTCGCTCAACAGCTGGGTCCAAGTTTCGGAGCCGTTCGAGTTTTGTTTTTCGACAAGCCGCCTGGCCGGAGCTGGACTTTGCCTTGGCATCGCGATCGGACTATTGCGGTAGAGAATCACACAGGGTGGAAGGCAGCTGGTTTTCGCAATCCCACGAAGAAAGCTGGTATTCCACACTTGGTCGCACCAACTGAGTTGCTCTCAGAAATGGTGACACTGCGATTTCTGCTGGATCCAATGACCGAGGAGAATGGACCTTTGGTCATTATCCCCGGCTCGCACCAGATTGATTCGGCCAGTGATGATGATTTGGCAAGCGCGGAAGAGCGCATGCATTTTACCTTAGGTGCTGCCGGTGATGTATTTGTGATGCGGCCACTGCTCGCCCACAGCAGTCTCAAGTCCGATGAGCAAACGGAACTTCGCCGCCGGGTCTTGCATGTGGAGTTGAGTGCTCGAGAGGCTCCGATCGGCGGATTGAAGTGGAAAGAATATGTTCCGCTGAAGCCGTGAGTCTACTGCTCCTCTCTGCGAGCATGGGCTCGGATTGCCGTAGCAACGCCGTGCTCGTTATCGGCCTAATAAGCAGCCTGCCAAGTATCAGAATTGTGAACCCTGACTTCTGGATGCGGATCTCTGACTGTATGCTTGTGCGTAATTCTTATTCCTGGAAATCATTCTCACCAAGAAAGTAACAAACGATGACTGGTGCAGCCGAGAAGCCCGAAGGATCGGAGCCTGGAAGCGACGAAGCGAAAGCAGAGCGGCTGAACTTCATTGAGCAGGAGATCGAGAAAGATTTCGCACTTCCGAAGCTCGAAGGCAAAACGCTGACGACGCGGTTTCCGCCTGAGCCAAACGGTTATCTGCACATCGGTCACGCCAAGAGTATCTGCCTGAATTTCGGTTTGGCTCAAAAGTATGGCGGCACAACGAACTTGCGATTCGACGACACGAATCCTAGCAAAGAAGAGCAGGAGTACGTCGACTCGATTCAGGAAGACGTCCGCTGGCTCGGCTTCGACTGGAACTCTCTGCATTTCGCCTCCGACTACTTTGCCCAACTCTACGACTGGGCAGTGCAGCTGATTCGCGACGGCAAGGCGTACGTCTGCGATTTGACGCCAGAAGAAACACGCGAGTATCGCGGCACTCTGACGAGTCCTGGCAAAGATAGTCCTTATCGAGGTCGAAGTCCCGAAGAGAACCTGGAGCTATTCGAAAAGATGAAGAGCGGCGAGTTTCCCGACGGCAGCCGCACGCTCCGAGCTAAAATCGACATGGCTGCATCCAATGTCAACCTGCGCGACCCGGTTATGTATCGAGTGCTGCACGCCCATCATCATCGCACCGGCGATAAGTGGTGCATCTACCCTATGTACGATTGGGCGCACGGTCAAAGTGACTCACTCGAAGGAATTACGCACTCGGTATGCACCTTGGAGTTCGAGGATCACCGTCCGCTTTACAATTGGTTCTGTGAGAATCTTGGTATCTGGCATCCGCGGCAAATTGAGTTCGCGCGGCTCAATCTGACCTACACCGTGATGAGTAAACGTAAGCTGTTGCAGTTAGTGCAAGAAGGGCACGTAGATAGCTGGGATGATCCGCGTATGCCGACGATCAGTGGCTATCGTCGCCGCGGTTATACGCCGGAAAGTATTCGGAACTTTTGTGAACGCATTGGCGTCGCCAAGTTCTACAGTACGATTGACGTCGGAGTGCTCGAGGGTTGCATTCGTGAGCACTTGAATAAGATCGCCAATCGCGTGATGGCGGTATTGGATCCCGTGAAGGTTGTCTTGACGAATTATCCTGAGGATCAGGTCGAGATTATGGAGGCAACGAACAATCCTGAGGATGAGTCGGTGGGCAAGCGTGAACTTCCGTTTAGCCGTGAACTGTACATTGAGCGCAGCGATTTCATGGAAGATGCCCCACGCAAGTTCTTCAGGCTCAAACCAGGCGGCGAAGTGCGTCTGCGATACGGGTATATCATCAAGTGCGAGGAAGTTATCAAGGGCGATAGCGGCGAGGTTGTCGAGCTTCGTTGCACTTACGATCCGGAGACTCGTAGCGGTATGGAAGTCGCTCGCAAAGTGAAAGGTACGATTCACTGGGTGAGTGCAGCTCATGCGATCGAAGCACCGGTTCGACTCTACGATCGGTTGTTCTTGTCGGAGAATCCGGAACTTGCCGAGAAAGGAAAGACTTTCTTGGATAACATGAATCCCGACAGCTTGACGACCATTCAGGCCAAGTTGGAACCTTCTCTGAAGGATTTGACTCCGGGTAGTCGAGTACAATTTGAACGCAATGGTTATTTCTGCGTCGATACCGTGGATTCGAAGGAGGGCGAGCCAGTTTTCAATCGCGTCGTCACTCTACGAGATTCCTGGGCGAAGATGCAGGCCAAGGGTAAAGCCAACTAGCGGTTTTAAGTTAGCAGTTAGCGCCGGAGCAATGCTGGTCTTTGGTGTTGGTGTCTTTGGCTGGAGAAGCCAGGTGCTGCTCTGCCGCAGGACTCGCGCCCTTGTCCACGACGCAAGCCGACCTACCAATTTGAGACCTGGTAGTCTTTGAGAAACTTGCCCCAAATGTGCTCGTCGGTCAGCAGGCCGTCGAAAATGGGGTCGCAAATTCGGGCTGCCGCATCAATAAGATCCAGCGGAGGCGAAAAGCCATGCGCGCGCTGTTTCCGCTCAGTGATCTCAATAGGGTCCTCGTCGGTGATCCAACCTGTGTCGACGCTATTCATATGAATCCCGTCTTGCTTGTAGTCGACCGCTGAGGTGCGAGTCATCATGTTGAGCGCAGCCTTTGCCATATTGGTGTGTGGGTGCGTGTCACGTTTGAAGGCGCGATAAAAAATGCCTTCCATGGCCGAGACGTTGACGATGTGCCGATCGCCGGGGCAGTCACGCTTCATCAATTCACGTAGCCGCCCGTTAAAGATGTAAGGAGCAACTGCATTGACAAGGTGTACCTCCAGCAACTCGATGGTCGATACTTCGTCCAGCTTCAACCGCCAAGAATTCTTATCGCGCAAGTCAATTTGCTGCTCGTCGGCATCGTACTGTCCCTCCGGAAACTGGGATCGCAAATGGTCTTCGGCCAACATTGCGACTTGAGACATCGACGCCGCCGAAGCAATTCCTTGGATCTTACTACCAGTTAGCTTGCTTAAGTCCGTCGCGGTTTCTCGCTGACTTGTAGGGCTACCACTTCGATGAACTAGGTCGCTGTGCATCTCCAGCAAACGCTGAGTCCCCATAGGTAACCCATCTTCCAGACGTTGCTCTTCGGACATCAAATGCTGGTAGAAACCGGGTGGTCGTCGCACTGTTTGACAGGCATTGTTAAGAATGAAGTCGAGTCGAGGCAGGTGCTCGCACAGGTAGCTTGCCATAGCTTCGACGCTAGGCGTGTGTCGCATGTCGAGTCCTATGACTTGCAGCCTGCCGATCCAATCCTCAGCGTCCTCCTGTTCTTGATAACGCCGCGCGGCATCGCGAGG